>NZ_JAZHCT010000035.1:0-59904 GCF_036541265.1 Paenibacillus sp. IITD108
TACTGTCGCGGGGTGGAGCAGCTCGGTAGCTCGTCGGGCTCATAACCCGAAGGCCGCAGGTTCAAATCCTGCCCCCGCAACCAAAAAAATGTTTTACCTTCGGACTTATCCGAGAAATGATGTGGAGCTGTGGTGTAGAGGCCTAACATGCCTGCCTGTCACGCAGGAGACCGCGGGTTCGAATCCCGTCAGCTCCGCCATTTATACCATCATCAGGCTCGGTAGCTCAGTCGGTAGAGCAGAGGACTGAAAATCCTCGTGTCGGCGGTTCGATTCCGTCCCGAGCCACCATTAAGTATGAAAGACATTGGAATATGCCGTTGTAGCTCAACTGGTAGAGCAACTGACTTGTAATCAGTAGGTTGGGGGTTCAAGTCCTCTCGACGGCACCACATGGAGGATTAGCGAAGTGGCCAAACGCGGGAGACTGTAAATCTCTTCCTAACGGTTCGGTGGTTCGAATCCATCATCCTCCACCATTTACCTAGGGGCATAGTTTAAAGGTAGAACAAAGGTCTCCAAAACCTTTGGTGTGGGTTCGATTCCTGCTGCCCCTGCCAGATTTACTTATATGTGTTCACATGGCGGTCGTGGCGAAGGGGTTAACGCACCGGATTGTGGCTCCGGCACTCGGGGGTTCAAGTCCCCTCGATCGCCCCATTTTAAACACATATGAAACTCCAGATTGTTGGGGCATAGCCAAGCGGTAAGGCAACGGACTTTGACTCCGTCATCCCTAGGTTCGAATCCTAGTGCCCCAGCCAGTGTGCGGAAGTGGCTCAGCGGTAGAGCATCGCCTTGCCAAGGCGAGGGTCGCGGGTTCGATTCCCGTCTTCCGCTCCATAAGTTTTGGCGCCATAGCCAAGTGGTAAGGCAAAGCTCTGCAAAAGCTTTATTCCCCAGTTCAAATCTGGGTGGCGCCTCCACAATCTTTAAAAATGTGCGCCCTTAGCTCAGCTGGATAGAGCGTTTGACTACGAATCAAAAGGTCAGGAGTTCGAATCTCTTAGGGCGTGCCACTTTTTCAACAAAGTGACATAGCAAGATCAATAATTAATATGCCGGTGTGGCGGAATGGCAGACGCGTTCGACTCAAAATCGAATGGGGAGACCCGTGGAGGTTCGAGTCCTCTCACCGGTACCACTAAAAAACAATGGTTCATCAGATAATTTCATCTGATGAGCTTTTTTTTATTCTAGGGAGATAGCTTAACTCCTAATAAAGAGAAACGGCGGTGCAGAAGCTTTTCTGTCCCGCCGTTTTTGTTTCTCCGCGAGTGAAGAAGCGCTGGGTCTATTGCCGACCTGACTTTTGATTGGAATGATGCAAGTCATGATAGTATTTTCTTGACTCGCTTGGTGTCATTTTGTACTCTTTTTTAAACTCCCGCGAAAAATGATTTCTTGTTGCAAATCCGTATTGATACGCAATTTCGTTAATGGAGGTGTTTGTTGCGCATAGCATTTTATAGGCCTCCTGAAGACGGATTTGCTTCCAATAGGCAATAGGCGACCTTTCGAATACTTTTTTAAATAATTGAAAAAGTGCAGTTCTGGACAAATGGAATCGGGATACAAGCGTATCCACATCTTCGGGATTACCTAAATTCTCGCTCATATAGGTTAGTATAGGCACAAGAATATTTGCTTCGTAAAAAAAATGTTCATGAAACTGATTCGGTTCGGAAATATCCAGCAATTCATTTAATATGCGATAGCCTATTTCTTTGCGTCTTGCTGCATATTTCCATTCAAACCCCTGCTGCGGGTGCATACAGTCCAACAATTGTTCTATCCATTCACCAAGAACGGCGCCCTTGGCTGAATCAGTTTTGGGAGGAAGCTGAAACAGCGCTGACAGATCAATCGTATCGCATATCATAAATTGAAGATGGGCGTAACGAAAATGCATAGGCGTTCCATCTTCAGCAGCATGATGGATAATTGATAATTCAATATCGGCTGGAGCTAGAAATGCTTCCGTCCCTTGCGTTACAATATGACCATTTTTGGATATAACCTCGTAACTGCCGTTAGTAGCTTGCGCTACAATGATAAACGGTATTCTTTTGTTATGAATCCATCCGCTAACCGGGATTCCTTCACCTGCTTCTACAAAGCGCAAATTCAATAATGAATCGAGCATGTTCAAGGCCGCCTCCTTCGTTTCTGTACGAATAGAACCCTATTCTGTATTGCTGGAGCTAGAACAACAACGAATTTTCCATATATACTCATATTAAGGTAACCTTTTGCAATTGTCATCAATGTATATGTTAAATTTCGAGGGAGGATTGCGGGCAATGGATCACGCCATACAGTTTACAGGGAAGGAACAAGCAGCGCTAGTTAAGCAAGCTCGTCCAGCTGCACCCGATAAGGGCCATATTTTAGGTACATCGCTGTTTTCGCTTATTAGTCCGGGCACTGAGCTGGAAGGCGGATTTTTGCGAGAACATGATCAAGCGGTGGAGACCGGTTATGCTACTGTGTTCCGAGTGGATCAAGTTGGTGAGGCGGCTGGAAATTTTCGGGCGGGGGATATAGTGTTTTGCAGCCGTTCGCACCAAAGTTATCAACATCTTCCGGCGAATGAAGCGATTTCCATTCCGGCTGAATTAGATCCTGCTCTGGCTGTATTGTCCAGACTTATGAATATTGGAATGACTGCTTTAATGACTACGCAAGCGAAGCCAGGTGATCATGTATTCATTACAGGAGCCGGACCGGTTGGCTTATTGGCAGCATTAATCTTCCAAAGATGCGGTTATAAAGTAATGTTATCCGATCCTAACGAAGCCCGTTTGGAATCGGCCAGAGCAGCAGGTATTATGTACACAAGCCCCAGTATCCCTGCTCACGACTCTCCATGGGTTGGGCAAACGGCTCTGGTGCTTGAATGTTCTGGTCACGAAACAGCGACGATTGATGCGTTAAAACTTATCCGCAAGGGCGGCGAGATCGTTCTGTCAGGCGTTCCATGGAAGCGGAATACAGAGCATTATTTACATGAGCTTTTATCGCTTGTATTTCATAAATATGCGATATTAAGAAGCGGCTGGGAATGGGAGCTTCCAATTACCCCGCAGGATTTTAGACCCTACAGCTTTTACGGCAATATTCAGACAGCGATGGATTGGTTGTCAGATGGAACAGCCCAGCTTGCACCGCTCATTAGGAAAGTGTCACCGCATCATGTGCAACAGGTATACGAAGAATTGGCGCAACGATCCATTCACGAGCTCTTTGTCATGTTCGATTGGAAGAAGGAGGTGGACCCGCAATGAGACTTGGCGGACCAGTAGTTTTTAATGACCCCGAGGAGTGGGTGAGGGAACATAGGCGGTTTGGCTATACGGCTGCATCTTGTCCGGAGCATTTGACTCTTGACCAATCTGAGGAAATTGAAGTGTATCGAAGGGCAGCGGCAGCGGCTGGGCTAATCATTGCAGAAGCAGGCGCTTGGAGCAATCCCCTTAGTTCCAATGAATCAACTAGAAAATCTGCGATTGCATATTGTCAGCAGCAATTGGCTTTGGCCGAAGAAATCGGCGCTCAGTGCTGTGTCAATATTACAGGCTCGAGAGGAGAGAAGTTTGACGGACCTGATCCGAATAATTTCTCTAATGAAACCTTTCAGCTGATCGTGGATTCGGTTCGTGAAATCATCGATGCCGTCAAGCCGAAGCGAACGTTCTACACGTTAGAGACAATGCCTTGGATATTTCCAAGCAGTGCGGACGAATACGTCAGGCTGATTCAAGCGATAGACCGGCCAGAGTTCGCCGTTCATCTCGACCCGGTTAATATGGTGAATAGTCCCCAAATGTACTATAATACGACTGATTTGTTGACGGAATGTTTCAATAAGCTGGGTCCGTACATTAAATGCTGCCATGCCAAAGATATTTTACTGTCTGATAAGTTGACCGTCCATCTTAGCGAAGTTCGCCCCGGGCTAGGCATTCTCGATTATCATCATTTTTTAAAGTTATTACGTGCGCAAAATCGGGAAATTCCGCTGATGATTGAACATTTGGAGAGCGCCGAGGAATACCAGTTGGCTGCGAAATATATACTGGGAATAGAAAACCAGCTATAAGTACAGGTTGAAATGAGAACTAATTTGAATAAAATGATTGTGAAAAAGACTTCCCCCTGTGAGACCCCCTGTGAGAAGTCTTTTTTCAATTGTTTAGGAAATTATGCATCAGATAAAATGTGGATAAGTATCGAGCTCGAATTGACCTAATGATGCGGACACTGATGTCCGTTAGCTGGAAAAAAGTTAAAGAATCAGACGGGATTTTCTTCTAAGGGTCATAAGTGTCCGCATACACAACAAAAAGACTGCTTTTTTGGTTCTAACGGTCATAGATGAACGCACCGCAAATAACATCGCATCGTTTGTTCTTTGCACACGATGACGGCAAGTTAGATCACCGATTGGTGATTTTGTTCTTTCCTTGCGCCAAAGTGCAGCTAGTTTTCTGGCGGCATATCTGTCGGAGTTGTTCTAAGCATTCCTGAGTGAGTCAATTTCACATTGACGTAAATGTTTTGAAGGGAATCCTGGCTGAGCAGGATTTGGTCTTTGGCACGAAGCTGCTTCCATGTGAAGTGGTGCTTTCGGTATAGGACATGCTTCAATGAATATAAATCGGCATTTTTTTTCAAGCCTGCCTCATAGGTGCTGCGCACTTCTTTTTCAATTTGTTTTTGCGCTTTTTCAACAAGCTCTGACTCTGATAACGAATCGATGCTTTCGATAATATTACCATTAATGTTAATGGTAATAGAGAAACGGGGCTGATCCTTGCTATTTTGAAATTTAATATCGATATCAGGCTTTCCCATTGAAATGACTGTATTAATTTTTCCATTCTCTTTAATAGATAATGGTGACCGAATGGTTTCAGTTTCCATCCAGCGCGAGCCATTTAAACTTTCCCGGCCAAACCAGCCTTTAAGAGATTGATTTTGAATGGCAAACACGCCATTAATAATTATTTTTCTTTCGTTTTTTTCATTTTTCTTCCACTGCTCTTTGTTTAAAGATATGGACGGGAGCAGAATCGTTTTATCGGGCTCTCTCGCTTCAGAAATAAACTCAACATATTTTATTGGCAGAATGAAGGAAGACTGCTCATAGTTCTCCATAGGTTCATTAAGAATGGTGCTTAGTGTAGTTAAATTAAAGAAACCAGGAGCAGAAAACAATTGTTCAATTGAATCGTGAGTTCCATATACCCAAGGCGTATAGCGAATGTCCCGAAAACGAAAAAAGGTATCGGTCATGCGGGTCGTTTCCTGCTCTAGATATGCTCTTGAGACCACGATAGATGTAATGTGGCTCCACAATGTTTTTTGCTGCATTGTGCTGTAGAGATCATTGATGGCGAGATTGATTGTTTCTCCGGTTCCCTTACCGACCCATTGTTGCGGCGGCTGACCAACCTTGCCCGACTCCTGTTTGGCAATCGAGGTAAAATCAAGCATTTGAGTGTAGATAATAAACTTTCCGTCCTTGTAGTCCAACCCGACTGAAGTGATGTAATTGATCGTTTGCAGATCTTTTATATCCCAACAGCCTGTCAACAATAGTAAAACAGCAAGACAAGCGGATATGCGCAATTTTTTCAAGATGCGTCCTCCTTCTTGCGGCTGGTATCGTTCGTATGCAAAATTTCGGGTCTCTTGTTCATATTATCGCGCGGAATTATTAGCAGCGCAGGCAGCAAATCGCGCAGCGACAATGGGGAGAGCGGCGCTAAGTAAGGAAGACCGAAGGATTCAAGTCTGGATACATACGTCACTAATGCGAGCAGGGCGATGCAAAATCCGTACATGCCAAAGACAGAAGAGCATACAAGAATAAACAGTCTGAATACCGAGACTGTACCACTAAGCGATTGATTGACTAGCGTAAATGTGGCCACTGCTGTAATCGCCGCTACAAAAAGCATAGTAGGTGAAGTGAGCCCCGCTCGTATAGCGGCATCGCCGACGATCAGTCCTCCGACAACAGTAACCGTTTCCCCAACTGCTTTTGGTAATCTTACGCCAGCCTCCCGGAATATTTCAAACAGTCCCAATATCAAAAAGGCCTCCATGGGCGAGGAGAGAGGGAGCCCTACTCGGGCATTGCTGACGGTAGCCAGCAACTGGAAAGGCAGCTGATCCATATCATAGGCGGTTAAAGCTACCCAAAGTCCGGGTGCAAAAATCGAAATGGAGATTCCAATCAGTCTAAAAAATCTTTCTAATGCAACATAGTAAAAAGGCATATGCATATCTTCAGGCGATTTAAGTAGAGCCGTTAGATTGATTGGCGCTATAATCGCCATAGGAGAACCGTCAATTAGAATGACAAATCGTCCTCGCAGTAAGCTGGAGCAAACGTGGTCCGGTCTGCCGATATAATCGAATAAGGGAAACAAAGAATGAGAATAATCAGCTAACCCTTCCTCTAGCTGTTCATTGCTCAGCAAGCCGTCAATATCTATTTTCTCAATGCGTTTACGCACTTCATCTATTACTTCCGGACGTGCCACATCATAAAGGTAAAGCAGCGATACCTTCGTTTGGCTTCTGCGGCCGACCCTGAACTGCTCGTGATAAAGTGACGGGGTTTTTAGCCTTTTCCGAATCAGTGCAATATTTGTGGATAATTCCTCGGTAAAGCCGTCTCTAGGACCTTTAATGGATACTTCCGTATTCGACTCTTCCGGTGTTCTTCCAGGAATATTAGCTACGTCAACGGAATACAACTGCTGCTGCTCTTCAAAAATAATGATCATATTACCTTCGAATAAATGATGCAGTAAATCCTGTCCCTCTTTTATTGAATGCAGCTGGAGAAGAGGAGTTTCTGTAAAGGAATCGTCTATTTGCTCGAAATTGATGAGCATTTTATTGAGCTGCGGGAGTATAACATCATTGATCTGCTTCAAATCAACCAATCCAATGCAATAAATCAAAATGCCTTTGAATTGCTGATTCGATCCATAGAAACAGGTCTGAATCGCAATATCCGCACTGAAACCGAACAATTGCTTGATGGTTTCTTCGTTCCACTTTTCCGGCAGCCAGCCCGAATAAACCGGCTCTTTCGCCGATTTGGATTTAAGAAATCGCTGTTGAAAATAGCGCTGAAAATTCAAGATTTCTTCCTCCTCCAGGTGCGTGATTTGAGAAATACAAGTCCTGCAAGCAGGCTTGAGGCAGCCAGCATGATAAACAGAGCGTACGGGTAGTAAAAACCTCTGATCCATTGTACGTATTTAATATCGCTGATAGGAGCGATAATGACCGCCATCAAGACAATAAAGAGCAGAGTAAGCAATGATCTTTTTGCTGCTTTGCGGTTTGGTTGAACCCAATCCAAAATAATATACAAAGCTAGAGCAATTCTTATAAATGCCCCTGACAGCCATTGGTACAGCGCAAGGAAATCAACATGGGCTATATATTTTCCGATTACTACAAGTCTCCATTGCTCGAATGCCGGGTATCTCTGATTGGCTGATTCAACGGGGCCGTAAGTGGCGATCGCTCCCATCAGAGGTCCTAATGTTAGCCCGCACAAAATAAAGGCGAGCAAAATCCAGGAGCGAAAACGAAGCGGCTTGGCAATATGCTGTCGGATAAATATGAGAATGAATGCCTCGGTAAATCCGCCGCCTGCATAAACCATTGCGTGCAAAATGGGGCTGACCCCTTGTGTAAAGATTGGAAATAACTTGGAATAATCTTTGTATGGAAAGTTAGCAGTCATGACAAAATAGCCAAGAACCCAGACAAAAGGCAGAAGAATTCCTGAAGTGATGGCAATGGATCTGATTCCAGAGCTGGCAATAAACAGGCATAAAAGTATAAAAGTTGCGGCCACTACCGTTTTTGGAGTTTGGGGCAAGTAGGTGATGTTTACCCAGTTGGTTGTCTCTTTAAGCGTAATAGCGGCAATTAAAAGCAAGTATATGGCAAATGGCCAAATAAATAAGCGTGCAGTCCATTTTCCAAAATTTTGTGTCAGCCAATCGGGCAATGAAAGCTTGCCAATCTTTTTAGCTATAAAGTAGGGGATAAAAATCCAAGCGTTAGACAGCAAGTAGGCACATATAACGCTAATCCAGGAGTCCCGATAGCCTATTTGCAGCAGTAGCGGAATAATCGTTACATGATTTGAAAATCCAACCGCCATTATTAAAATAAATAGTGCCTGGAGTACGCTTATTTTTTTAGTAACATTCATGCTAGCCCCTCCATAACTCTATAACATGCAAATGGTATTATATATTTTAACCAATTATGGAAAAGTATACTGAAAACTTGTGATAATTAATTTATACTTTAAGCAGAAGAATAGTCAGAGACGATTAGAGGTTGAAAAAAGTTTGCAGGAAGTGTTGCATATTCACTAATAAATATGTTACATTATAAGAGTCGCTTTACATGGAGGCTTAGCTCAGCTGGGAGAGCATCTGCCTTACAAGCAGAGGGTCAGCGGTTCGATCCCGTTAGCCTCCACCATATATGAATTGGGGCCCCGGAAAAGTATTCGGAGTAAGCATCAATGCCTATTCTTCACTTTTTTGGGTATAATGTCGCGGGGTGGAGCAGCTCGGTAGCTCGTCGGGCTCATAACCCGAAGGCCGCAGGTTCAAATCCTGCCCCCGCAACCAAAAAATGTTTTACCTTCGGACTTATCCGAGAAATGATGTGGAGCTGTGGTGTAGAGGCCTAACATGCCTGCCTGTCACGCAGGAGACCGCGGGTTCGAATCCCGTCAGCTCCGCCATTTATACCATCATCAGGCTCGGTAGCTCAGTCGGTAGAGCAGAGGACTGAAAATCCTCGTGTCGGCGGTTCGATTCCGTCCCGAGCCACCATTAAGTATGAAAGACATTGGAATATGCCGTTGTAGCTCAACTGGTAGAGCAACTGACTTGTAATCAGTAGGTTGGGGGTTCAAGTCCTCTCGACGGCACCACATGGAGGATTAGCGAAGTGGCCAAACGCGGGAGACTGTAAATCTCTTCCTAACGGTTCGGTGGTTCGAATCCATCATCCTCCACCATTTACCTAGGGGCATAGTTTAAAGGTAGAACAAAGGTCTCCAAAACCTTTGGTGTGGGTTCGATTCCTGCTGCCCCTGCCAGATTTACTTATATGTGTTCACATGGCGGTCGTGGCGAAGGGGTTAACGCACCGGATTGTGGCTCCGGCACTCGGGGGTTCAAGTCCCCTCGATCGCCCCATTTTAAACACATATGAAACTCCAGATTGTTGGGGCATAGCCAAGCGGTAAGGCAACGGACTTTGACTCCGTCATCCCTAGGTTCGAATCCTAGTGCCCCAGCCAGTGTGCGGAAGTGGCTCAGCGGTAGAGCATCGCCTTGCCAAGGCGAGGGTCGCGGGTTCGATTCCCGTCTTCCGCTCCATAAGTTTTGGCGCCATAGCCAAGTGGTAAGGCAAAGCTCTGCAAAAGCTTTATTCCCCAGTTCAAATCTGGGTGGCGCCTCCACAATCTTTAAAATGTGCGCCCTTAGCTCAGCTGGATAGAGCGTTTGACTACGAATCAAAAGGTCAGGAGTTCGAATCTCTTAGGGCGTGCCACTTTTTCAACAAAGTAACAAAGCAAGATCAATAATTAATATGCCGGTGTGGCGGAATGGCAGACGCGCTCGACTCAAAATCGAGTGGGAAACCGTGGAGGTTCGAGTCCTCTCACCGGTACCACATTAACTACAAGCAGTTCATTAGAGATAAATCTAATGAGCTTTTTTTATTTTGAAAACTTCACACATCGTGTTTGATAAGGTCGAATAATCGCTGTGTCCTAACCACTCTTGAACTTCCTTTTCACTTCTTAAAAGTGTATTGAAGATTTCGGCAGGGAAATGATCTGAAAAAGAAGAATTAACAAGAAAGTTAGGCTATGATAGTAGTATAGGAGTCTAGGGAGTTGATATGATGGCAAATGCTTGGAGTAAGAAGTACGTGCTGAAGCATAAAGATGTTGCGGTTGCGGAAATTGAGCTTGACGAAGCGACAGGTGCAATTTCGGATATTGGTAACGTCTATGATGAGCGCCATGTACCCGTTGGCATATCCGTCAAAAAAGGACGAATAGATCGTGCTGCACTCAATGAATGGTGGCGGGGCAGAGCAATTCCAGCAAGTCGAGATGGGATTAAAGAAGCATTGCTTGAGTTAAGGCTAGCGACTACGCAAAAATTACTAGATAAAAGCTTGGGACTTAGCTTGTCTGATCAATATTGGATTTGTCCACAAGGTTCGGATGCGAGATGGGGAAACTTGAATTTCTTTGACAATGATTTCTCTGAAGACGTGGGTAATATATTGCTTGGCAAAGGTGTCGCTAGCGAGGCGATTAGTTTAATGTCACCCGATAATACATCGGACGGTTGGTTGAAAAAGAAATGGGCAATCATCGAAGGCAAACGTTGCCTTGTTAAAGGTGGAAGCGGGGCGACTCAGCAGGAACCGTATAATGAAGTGCTTGCAAGCCGAATCATGGAGCGACTAGGTATTACCCATGTTCCGTATACATTAATGATACAAGAGGATTATCCATATAGCGTGTGTGAGAATTTCATTACACCGCAGACAGAGTTGGTTACAGCCTGGTATGTGATGCAGACCAAACAAAAGCAAAATCATATTTCAGTATATCAGCATTATGTCGATTGCTGTGAAGCGCTCGGTATATCAGGGATTGTCGATGCACTTGACCGTATGATTGTAGTCGATTACTTGATCGCTAATGAGGACAGACATCAAAACAACTTCGGTGTTGTGCGCAATGCTGAAACAATGGAATGGATTGAACCAGCTCCGATTTACGATAGTGGATCTTCACTATGGTTTTCCAAACCAACAACGCTTATTTCTGCAACAGGAAAACTAACATGCAAACCGTTCAAGCAGGACCATAATGAACAAATTAAGCTGGTTACATCCTTCGACTGGCTAGATTTATCCAAGCTGAATGATATTGAGAATGAGTTTCGGGACATTTTGAAAGGCTCTTTGTTTATTGATGAAACGAGACAAGATGTGCTCTGCAGTGCTTTACGTCAGCGAATTGAGATACTTGCCGAAATCGTCCATTCTCGGTCATCTAATGTTTGGGTAGACGATCGCAGCCATGATGTAACGGAGAATATTGCCTACAGTGGCGAGCAAGCTGGTGACGATTGGAAGCAAGAACCTTGAGCATTAGATTTGCATATTGATGTTCACTATTGATAGTAAACCAGCATGTGTTCCTTCAACTGTCTGCGTAAGCGAGAACGTTCAAAAAATAAAAATTTTTGAGAGATTTTTGAAAGTTTTGCTGGGTTGGAATTTTACAAAAAACCGCTCGAAACCTTGATTGTACAAGGTTTTGAGCGGTTTTTAAATTTCCTCTGACTTTGCGTGCCGTTGTTCGAGTCGGCTATGCTGATATTTGCTGCGTCGGTGTTATTGGCGATGAAATAATATCTGTCTGTAACCTAGCCATTCCTGAACTTCCTTTAAAGTAATTCCAAAGCATCAATTCTTTCATTTTTCTTTCATTGCGGCTTAATAGAATAGTTCCAGTACATTCATGAATGGAAAGGTGGAGGAAGATGTTACAGGAAGAATACAACAAATGGAGAAGGTATATTCGAAAAACCGGGATGATTGCACTCATGCTGTTGCTCATTTTGCCTCATATGCTAATGAACCCTGTATCGGAAGTATTTGCGGATGAGGCGGATTACGATATTTTGGATGTTGATGGAACGATAACGATCGTAAAGTATCTGGGAAATGATACGGACGTGGAGATTCCGGAACAGATTCAGGGAAAAGATGTTACAGAGATTGCTGCTCAGGCGTTTATGGGAAAAAAGTTGAATAAAGTTACGATTCCCGGAACTGTCACAACTATAGGAGCAGCAGCATTTATGTTATGCGAATTGGACGCTGTTATTTTAAATGAAGGATTATTAGAAATAGGAGCGATGGCGTTTGCAGGAAGTAAAATGGATAATGTGGACATACCCGGGACAGTGACTGCAATTGCTGAGGGAGCATTCAGTCAGGGAAACCTAAGTACGTTAACATTAAGAGAAGGTTTGAAAACAATAGCCGCTAAAGCATTTTGGGATAATGAGCTACGATCTGTAACGATCCCGCAAGGTGTAACTGCAATTGGAGAAGAGGCGTTTATTGATAACAAGCTAGAGGAAGTGACGCTGCCTGGCACAATTACTTCTATGGGCAAGTATGCATTTTTAGGAGAAGACGGTAAAAATAACATTCATACGTTAACCTTGCAAGAAGGATTAAGCTCAATAGGGGAAGGTGCTTTTAAAGATAACTTACTGGAGTCGGTTCACATTCCTGGCAGCGTATCGGTCATTGAAAAAGAAGCATTCATGGGAAATGCGCTGGAATCGGTTATCTTAAATGAAGGTGTGGAGGAAGTTGGCGAGCAAGCTTTTGAACAAAATAAATTGAAAGCAGTAGTAATTCCCGATACAGTGAAGCTTGTCGCAACAAAGGCATTTTTTCAGAACGAGATTAATACGTTAACATTGCCAAATAGTGTGGAAGCGATTGGCGATGCTGCATTTGCCTTTAATCCCTTAACAGAAGTAAAAGTATACAATGATGAGCTGATATTTGGGATGTGGCCTTTTATTCCAGCTCCACCTGCGACACCAGAGGATATAACGCTATTTGGTCGTAGTGGATCGACAACAGAGCAATTTGCAACGGCAAACGGCCACACTTTCCAAGTGCTGGAGGAGAGTGGTTCAGCGGCTTGTGGAGAAAATACCGATTTCGAATGTGTCGTTAATGAAGATGATACAACAATAACGATCACAGGATATACTGGCTCTGCCACGGATGTGCTCATTCCGGATACGATAGATGGTAAAGAAGTGACCATGATCGGTGAAGATGCCTTTTACGGGGAGCAATTAATAACGGTTGAACTCCCAAATAGTGTCATTAGCATTGGAAAACAAGCATTTTCTGCAAATGATTTAAATGCTGTAACCATCATAAATTATTTTGCCGGCATTGAAGGAAGCGCGTTTGAAGGGAATCAAACAAATCCAGCGGATCTAACGATCTATGGCTGTTTTGGATCTACTGCGGAAACACACGCTAACGATAAAGGTTATTCGTTCCAGGAATCATCCAAGGCCGAGTGTTTAGGAATGAGCTTGACGCCAAGTGAAACAAATCCTACAAACCAAGATGTGACGGTTTCTGTCAGCGTGAATAAGTTACCGGAAAGTATCAGGGAATTGAAATGGGCAAAAGGGAATCAAAACCTTGCTTATTTTCAAAATGGCAGAGGAGAGCTTGTTGTTTCCAATGCATTTACCGTTTCGGAAAATGATACGTATACCGTATATGTCAAAGACGTTCTCGAGAGAGAACGAATAGCAACGATACCAATCAGTAATATCGACAAACTCCCGCCTGAAGTTACTGGTGTGACGGATGGTGAAGTGTATGGTGATCCCGTAACGATCTCCTTCAATGAGGGGAACGCAACATTAAATGGACTCGCTTTCACAAGTGGTACGACGGTAGAGGTAAATGGCGAATATGAACTGATCGTTACTGATGCAGCAGGTAACGAAACAACTGTAATTTTTGAGATAAAACAATCAGATTATATCTATGTAAATAACGGAAGCGGTACTGTAAGAATCACAGGGTACAGGGGAACGGATACAAATATAGAAATCCCGGATACACTGGATGGGCAAACTGTTGCGGCTATCGGGAATTATGCCTTCAGTGAAAAGAATTTAGAGCGTGTGATTATACCAGATAGTGTTACGAGTATTGGAGAGTATTCATTTTATAAAAATACATTACAAGAAATTGAAATTCCAGGCAGTGTAACAACGATTGGCCGGAATGCTTTTGCTGACAATGATTTAGCTTCGGTCACCTTTTCAGAAGGGTTAGAAAGGATAGGGGCTAATGCGTTTTTGAAAAATAATATAACGGAATTGATCATACCAGATACAGTGACACATATTGATTACGGTGCGTTTGTACAAAATAACATAGCTGAACTAACTTTGGGTGAAAATGTTCAGACCATAGCTGAAAATGCATTTTGGATAGGTAATTTACAATCGGTAACTATACCGACATCTGTCAAGTTTATTGGTCGGGGTGCTTTTGGCAAAAATCAGATACGCGAATTTATCGTGTTGAGCAATGAGGTGAATATTGATCAGGGGGTATTTGATGGTGGGAATTCATCGTATCCTGAACCATTAACGATTCGCGGCTATTGTGGATCGACAGCAAATGAACTGGCAACCCAATGGGGGTATACTTTCGAGCAGCTCGAAGCGGATGAATGTGTCATGATCACACTAACCCCGAGCGAAACCGAATCGACGAATAAGGATGTAACAGTCTTAATTGATGTACTAAGCGATATAGCCAATGTAGTGGAGATGAAATGGGCAACAGGAAGTAAGGATATTGTTGATTTCCGTGATGGAGACGGTGACGATGTGACAGACAATCAGTTTACGGTTTCGGAAAATGGAACATACACCGTATATATAAAAGATAAGACAGGGAATGAAAAAGTCCAGAGAATAGCGATCAACAATATTGATAAATCCCTCCTAATCATTCATGTGCAAATAGTAGATGGGGAGACAATTACCCTTCATGCGTATGGCAGCGACTCAGTTCAGCAACTGAAACAAAAAATTCAAGATGCTGAGGAGATTCCTACTGAAAAGCAAAAAATAACTTTTGGAGGCACTGTATTAGAAAATGGCCGCACATTAGCAGACTATAATATTCCTGATCAAACAACACTGCAATTGACCGTTTTATCATCTGATGCAAGTCCAAACCCAGGATGGGGAGTTTATATACCTTCCAGTGACACAAGCTTGGACAGATTAGAAGCCATTGTTGATGGGGAAAATAGATTGTTATTTAATCCCGCTCAATTCGAATATGATTTGGGTGATACGGAAGCAGAAACTATAGAAATTATCGTGAAGACACATCATCCCAAGGCGAAGATCACATTAGATGGTGAAGGGTTTGTAGATAAGAGAACATTGCTATTAAACGAAGGCAAAAACATTTTCGATATTGTTACTGCCGCTGAGAACGGAAATAAACAAACTTATACGATTACAGTGAATCGATTGGAAAAGGTCCCATTCACCGATATTGCGGGACATTGGGCGGAAGGCTATATCAAGAAGACCCATTGGGAGAAAATGTTTTATGGTTATCCAGATCAAACATTCCGGCCGGATGACCAGATAAGCCGTATGGAGGTAACAAGTGTCTTTGCACGATTATTGCAATTGGATGAACAAAAGCAAGTGCCATTTACAGATGTTCAGTCGCTCGGGAAAGATGCCATGATGGAACTTGAAAAGGCATATGGAAATGGGGTAGCCAGAGGTTATCCAGACCATACGTTCAAACCCAATGCAAATATAACACGTGCTCACCTGGCCTTAATTTTTTACCGCACCTATGAGAGGGTAAACGGATCACCATACAAACCGAAACAGCCAGCTAATTTCCTGGATATCGCAGGATATGATCAAGAAACCCAAAATGCCATTGCGATGCTTGTTGATTTAAAAATTGCTGAGGGGTATGACGGGAATTTTATGCCTAACGAGCAAGCAACAAGGGCGCAGACAGCAAAAATGCTTGTACATTTTAAAGAAGTGTTAGGCCGTCTGGAAAAAAAGCAGCTATAGGAATGGAGACTCCCACAGAAATGGATATTTTGTGGGAGTTTTCACTTTCTAAAATATAAGAAAGCATAAGTTTTTGTATCCATATACTTGTTCTTATATTTCATCGGTAAACGCGCTCGTCCAAAGGACGGCGTAAGCCGTTTATCCTTGCCTTTAAAAACAAAGAAAGGAAGTGTTCAGGATGATATTCCTTGTTTGGGTCATTGTGTCTATCGTTGCTTTGGCCATCTTGGCCTGTCTTATTATCTCTTTTGTCGTGTCACTGAAACTAACGCGTAATCATGTAAGAAAACCGATAAACGAATCGCCAGAAGATTACGGTCTCGATTTTGATTTAATATCGTTTCAAAGCAGAGATGATATTTCTTTGGAGGGATGGTTTATTCCAGCGCAACAACCAAAAAACAAGACAATTATTTTTGCGCACGGTTATCGGGGAAATCGATTGGAACAGAAATTACCTGCATTAAAATTAGCAAAAGATTTAACGGAAAATGGTTTTCATGTTTTAATGTTCGATTTTCGCAGTTGCGGGGAATCCAGTGGTAATGTTGCTTCAATTGGTCTGTACGAACAAGAGGACCTATTAAGTGCAATTGCGTGGGTGAAAGCCAATCAACCTTCTTCGATCGGCCTGATCGGTTTTTCTATGGGGGCATCTACTGCTTTGCTTGCGGCTGCCCGCACGCCCGAAGTAGTTGGTGTAGTTGCGGATAGCCCTTTTGACGAATTATCTACCTATTTAACTGAAAAGTTTTACGTATGGACGAAGCTGCCCAGCTTCCCGTTTACACCACTCACGCTTGCCTTTATAAGAATGCATGTGGGAAATGCAAAGAAGGTAAATCCCAAAAAAGCCTTGAAGAAAATAAAACCACGCCCCGTATTATTTATTCATGGTAATCAGGATTATTCGATACCTTATGAAAACAGTATCCGTTTGCACGAAGCCTACAAGGAGCACTCGGAATTGTGGACGGTTTCTAATGCTGATCACGTTCAGGGGTACAGATTAAATAGAGAAGAATATACAAGGCGAGTTGTTCAATTTTTTGGTAACATAATGTAAAGGAATAACAATAGAAAGGAATAACAATGGATAATGCCATACTTTTTACAATGATTGTGTCAGCGATGATGATGTGCATGCTGCTCATCTATTCATTCTTACACTCGCAAAAACGTGGAGTCCGTTACTTTGCATGGGTCATGGTTTGTCGAGTTGCCTTTGGCTGCGGTGTCATTCTCGAATTATATAGCAATGATGTAGCTAGCAAGCTTTTTTTTCGACAAATAGAACAGACAGCACTTGCGATTACCGTCCCGTTGGTTATTCTTTGTGTGTTGGATTTATATGCTAGGGATGAGTGGCTAAAATGGTATAAACAGATCATATTGTTACTTTTATTTATCGGATGGTCGGTACTTATATGGACAAATGATAAGACCCATTTGATATTCGAAACAGCGACACTCATTAATGGCTACCTCGATGTGCCTAGGACCAGTCTGGCGATTGCATTTAATATATTCTGCTATTTCATTTTGCTGACCTGTGCTTATTTCTTTATTATGTATTTGCGAAAGGCAAGGCCGGAAGTTCGTAAACCAGGCATCCTCGTTATTTTACTTGCATCAACATCGGCTGTCATAGAAGTGGTTAAATTGGTATTCCCAGATTTATCGCAATGGCTGCTCCCCATTTCCGTTTATTGTGGTGTATTGGGCATTATTATGCTATGGGTGATCTACAAAAATAAAATATTTACCATCGTGCCAATGGCAAGGGATTTTATCGTTGATACGATCCGAGAAGGGGTTTTGACTGTCGATCAGAAAGGAAAGATCATTGACTGCAATATCTTTATACAGCCGTTGTTTGGCGAAAAAAACAGCAAATCAATCATTGGAAAAGACGTGTCTGAATTTCTAAAAGATTGGCCCGAGTGGCTGGATGCGTGCAACAGTATGGTAGAGAAGTCGATAGAAGTAAAGAAAGAAATGGATGGCGAAGGAAAATATTTTATGGTTAAAGTATATCCACTTTATTCCAAAGGCTTGCGATTACTCGGAACGGTCTCGATATTATTTGATATAACAGAAAAGCAACAACGACTAGAAGAAATTGCACATCTTAATTTTATGAAAGATCAGTTGTTTACTCTTGTTTCCCACGATATCCGCGAACCAATTGCTCTTCAGGTGAATTTGATAGAAATGCTGGAAGAAGAAAAGCAAATGTTTCCG
The DNA here is from genome assembly GCF_036541265.1 of Paenibacillus sp. IITD108. Taxonomy (NCBI): domain Bacteria; kingdom Bacillati; phylum Bacillota; class Bacilli; order Caryophanales; family Paenibacillaceae; genus Paenibacillus; species Paenibacillus sp. IITD108. Next base: position 18,033 of record NZ_JAZHCT010000035.1, read on the forward strand.
CCAGAAACAGCGGAGCTGCTTGATTTTTTAAGTGCACAAATTCGTTCGACCTATATGACGGTTGGCAACGTGCTTGAATGGTTTCGCAATCAAAAAAATGACGTAGCGCTTAACCCTGAATCGTTGGCCTTAGTCGATCTTATTTATGAAGCTTATCGTATACTGTCTATTAAAAGTAAGGCGAAAGATATTGATATCGCTATTAAAGTTGACGAAGCTATCATTGTATATGTCGACCGAGAAGCGATTGTCATGGTACTTCGCAATATACTTTCCAATGCGATTAAATTTTCTAACCGGGGGGCAAGGGTTGAGGTTGCAGCCGAAAAGTGTCATGAAGGAAAAATCGTGATCACCATACGCGATCAAGGTATTGGCATGTCTAAAAAGTTATTGGAACAATTATTTAACGAAAAACAAGTCATCTCTACGATCGGAACCGAAGGGGAACGTGGGACAGGACTAGGTCTGCAAGTCAGTTGCCAATTTGCAAAGATGAGCGGCGGAGATTTATGGATTGACAGCATATTAGGGAAAGGCAGTGCCGTCTATCTTTCGTTAAGAGAAGGTGAAAAAAGTTGAAGGTGATCATCATCGACGATGAACAAGCGATGCTCGCAATTATGCAAAGAATGTTAAGAAGAATAGAAGATGTAGAAATAATTGGCGGATTTCAAAGTGTAAAGGACGCCCTGCTATTCACGAAAGATACATTGGTCGATATAGCATTTGTTGATATTATGATTGCAGACGAAAGTGGATTAGAGCTTGCTCGACAATTGCGCGCTGGACAAAAAAATATGGAAATTGTATTTGTGACTTCTCATCGAGAATATGCGGTGGATGCTTTCGATACATATCCGCTTGATTATATGGTTAAGCCGGTATCGCAAAAAAGATTGATCCAAACCATTGAAAGGGCAAGAGAGAAAAATAGTAAACCGCCTGAAAAGATGGATGTCAACCGATTAGTAGTGAAAGCATTAGGCGGTTTAGAGGTTAGCAGTGTGGAAGCGGGCAAAGTGAAATTCATTTCAAAAAAGAGTCAACAATTATTTGCATTTTTACTTCTTGGGCGAGGTCGGGCGGTTTCGAGGGATAGAGTTATTGACGAGATTTTTCCGGAAATGCCATTAGAGAATGCGGTGGCATACCTGAATACGGCAGTTTACCAGCTGCGCAAGGCATTGCAATCACATGGTTTAAAATCAATCGTCCATACTTTCGACGAACAGTATATGTTAGAAATGACTCATATAGATGCGGACTTTATTTCTTTCGAATCCTATGTTTACCGTGTTAAAGAATGGAATGAATTTACGGTGAAAGAAGCGCTTGAATGGGAAAAAAGATTTACTGGCGACTTGTATGAAAACAAATTTTATACGTGGTCCGTTTCAGAACAAGAAGGACTCGCAATACGCTATCGCGATTTTGCTATAAGGCTGGTTCGCTGGCTTCTTGCAAATAATCAGGTAACACAATCCATATTAATTGCCAGGAAGATCGTTTCGCGTAACGAACTGGACGAGGAAGCTAATATGTTTTTAATGAAGGCTTACCGTGCAGCAAAGGATTATCAATCGTTCCGAAGTCATTACGAGCATTTTATAAAAGTATATCAGAAAGAGATGGGAAGCCTTCCCGCCATTGGAGAGGAGAGTTTCCTCGATAAATAGATGATTTGGGAATACAGAACTTTTTGAGAGATTTATGCAAAGCCTTGCCGGGCTAAAAGTTTACGAAAAAAACCGCGAAAAACCTTGATTTATAAGGCTTTGCGCGGTTTTTAAATTGCTGCTGGATTTCACTTGCTTCCGACGAGTAACTGTTGCGACTGAAAATCGATCTGCAAACCGTAGAAGTATCGGGTCCTCTCATCTTTTCTTAAACGGAGCATAGCGATTTGCTGAAGGCCGAATCCTTTGACGAAAAAAAGCTTGTCACCACGATTCATAAGCGAGCGGAATATCAGAGAAATGGATTTTTTTATCCGGAAATGGCTATGTATTTAAAAAATCCACAACGAATAATGGGCAGTTTTTTTATTCGCCATCACTCATTTCGAGCGCGAATTGATGATGTAGAGCACAATCTGTCTGGATATTGTCAATACTATAAGCAATTCTATCAACAGGAGCAAGAATTACCGATTCGCAGTTTCCCGGAAGAGCTCGTAACCTAGCCAAATTCACGTTTAAGAAATCGGGTGAATTTATGAAAGCAATTATGAATATATTTGTCATTTTGGGGATAGCAGCTGTGCTAGTTTTTGCCTATAAATTATTCGATCAAGCACGGACCGAGCAGCAATCGTTAGTGCAGGCTGAGGCATATTTATTTAAGACGAAAGAAGATTTTATGGCGATGAAGAAGTCGAAAGCAGAAAGTATCGCAAACTTTGCGGCAGAGCATCACGAGCCTTTTGCTATTCTTGAAATTCCAAAACTGGAGAAATCGCTGCCTATTGTTGAAGGTGTAGAGGCAGATGATCTGAAAAAAGGGATAGGCCATATTTCAAACACTGCATATCCGGGCCAGGGGGAACAAATTGTCATATCTGGCCATCGCGATACGGTTTTCCGAGGGATTGGAGCTTTGGAAATTGGCGATCATTTTGTTGTAGACATGCCTTATGATACCTATACCTATGAAATCAGAGAGACGGAGATCGTCCCGGAGGACGACACGACTGTCATTAGGAGCATGGGGGAGGAAGTTTTAGTCGTAACAACCTGCTATCCTTTTAACTATGTGGGCAACGCCCCCTATCGATTTATCTATTATGCATATCCTCTCTAATAATTACTGGAGTTAATAGTTGTATTAATAAGCCGTTCGAATAGAACGGCTATTTTGCATTTCAAACCAACCATTTCAAAGTATCTTTTACAACGCTTTGCGACGGTTTTAAATTCCTCTTAATTGACCTAGATTCCAGTAGCAAAAGCTTAGGCAGTTCCGAAGAAGAGGGCTTCTATGATAGTATAATAGTATTTAGTCTACCGTAATGTCTCAGTTCGTAGAGCATGTAGTGTTTCTAGTTGTGATAATAAAATATTGTATTCCATAAACTGAAGTAGAAGAGAGGGTACTAGCATAAACATCCTAACAAAGCTAAAGCCAATCTCATATAAACAAAAGTTGATGCTTTTTGTTTTACTGATGAGCATCATTCCTGTCGTACTTCTAGGTATGTTTTCTGCATATTTTGCCTCAAACATGATTCAGCGGGAAGTTGATCATAATCATCAGATTATTCTTAGCCAAATAAAGTATCAATTCGATTCCATTATACGAAGTCTAGAAAAAAATTCAGTACAGCTGGCGAACAATACAACTATTGGCGAAACTGTAAAAACGACTCCTGATCAAAATATAACGCCCTTTTTAACTGCTATAGATTCTATACAGTGGCAGCGGGGACTTTCTGAGGTACCTTTTGATATTTCGCTAATTTCAAAACATTCCGGGAAAGTATATTCAACCATTTATGGCTATATTAACGAATCACAATTTAAATATAACAGCATGTTAAACAACACAAATATTAGCTATAACTCATCCATCGTTATTCCCCCAAACAGCAGCCAAGGCCAACACGAGCTATTGCTGCTCCGTCCGGTACCCGCTTTTTATAGTGATGAACCGGATGGGATTTTAGTTCTGCATGTTTCGCTAGAACATCTAACTAAATTATTTGAGCATGTACAGCTTGGAGGAAATCGCCAGCTGTTAGTTGTTGATAACGAAGGCAAAATAGTCATGAGTCAAAATCAAGATGAAATAGGAACTCGCTTGACAGTCTCCTCGGAGTGGTACGGGATTTGGGCTAATCCCGAAGGAGATTTAAAAAATATTACGAAGCAAGGTGTTTCTTACAGACCATCGATTCAAAAGTCTACATTTAATAATTGGACCTACATTGCGATGACACCTGACAAGGATTTAACGCGTCAAGCTCAAAGCATACAAGGGCTGACCTGGGTCGTAGTATTGTCTTTGATCGTGGTGTGGGGAATAATAGCACTATTTGGTTCTAATCGTTTATATATTCCAATTCAACGCCTATTGTATAAGTTTACAGGAGAATTTAAAGCAGATCACAACCACCGTGATGGTATAGCGGTGCTGGATACCTTTATTCAGCTAATGGTAAAAACGAACGAAAAGCTAAAATATGAGTTAAGTGAACAGTTGCCTTATTTAAAGGAAACGGTTTTTCAGCAAATGATCAGAGGCGAAATGTCCGAACAGGAAATTCATCGAAAAACGGAGCAATATGGATTTCCGCTCAAAGGAAGAGTATTTTATGTTTGTGTAGCGGATCTAGAGAGATTTGTTATATTTCAAGAGGAGTACAAAGAAAAAGATCGTTCGTTAATGATGCATGCTCTAAGAAGGATGATGGAGGAGCTGTGTGAAGAATCATTTTCTTGTGCTACTGCGATTCCTTTGCCCGGCCAAGTTGCCATGATTATCGGAATCGAAAAGCCGGGCGGGGCAACAGAGCGTGAGTGCGAGAGAATTGCTGGCCAAGTCCTAGTTAAAGCAATGGAGCTTTTCCAATTATCTGTTACCGTTTCATTAAGCTCTGTATATATTGGATATGACAAAATAAGCGATGCGTATCAGGAAGCAAATGAGCTGCTTAGCTATCGATTGCTGTTAGGCTCAGGCGACGTTATACTTCGGCGTACGATCGACCCTGTTACACGTCAATCGGGGCAGTCACTCGTGAAATGGCAGAAGAAAATTGTGCAAAGCCTCGCAATTGGTAATTTAGAGGAGGCCAAGGAGCATTTGGTGCAAATGCTTCGCTTAGTTCCCAAATATGCACATAATTCTGAAACCGTTTTGGGATTATTTGCTTATTTGTTAGGTGAAATTGACCATTTACTGCTAGAGTGGGGACAAAATGAGGCAGATAGTCAAGAAATCAGCTGGTATAAGGAATTGTATCAAATGAATTCTCTACAAGAGGTAAGACATTGGTGTGAAATGACTGTGTTTCCAAAGGTTATAAAGGCATTAGAGGAAGCGAATTTTCCAAAGCAGTCGAAGATTGTTCAGCAAGCGATCTATTATATTCATGAAGAATTTACGAAGGACTTGTCCTTGCAGCAGCTAGCAGATCGATTTGGAGTAACTCCTTCACAAATGAGCAGATTTTTTAAAGAAGAAACCTCGTTTACGTTTGGGGATTATTTAATTAAGGTACGTATGGAGCAGGCTCAAAAATGGCTTATTTATACGGATATGCCAATCAAAGAAATTGCTGACCGTTTGCGTTATACGTCAGTAACGAATTTCAATAGAATTTTTAAACAGTTTTCAAATGAACCACCAGGACAGTATCGTAAAAAAAATAGAGAAAATTCATAGCTGATAATGAAGGGCTGCAACAAGACCCTAACAAGACCCTATTGATAAGGCCCATATTGAGCGTATAAAAGATAACAATTCCGTGTATTTTGCGGGGTTGTTATCTTTTTATTCGGGAAATTATCTTTTTTCTGCTGTCTTGTATAAGAGATAATTGCCCTGCAATTTAAGTTGTGGAACTATTAGCTTATCGCTTAAAGAAAGAGAGGGGAACAATGAAACCATCAGAATCATTACAAGCGCTGCCAAGTGGAAAAATGAGAATGCTTACATCTATAAGAAAGCGTATGTGGAAGGATCGATACTTGTTAATCATTGCTCTGCCAGGTATTTTGTATTTTCTCATTTACAAATACTTGCCAATGGGTGGGTTAGTGCTTGCCTTTATCGATTTTAATCCATTCAAGGGTATGCTCAGCAGCCCATGGGTTGGATTTACACATTTTGAAAAAATATTTGAAGATAAAGAAGTTATCAGTGTTCTATGGAATACACTAAGTATTTCATTCCTTCAAATCGTATTTGCATTTCCAGCGCCAATCATTGTTGCATTAATGTTAAATGAAGTTAAAAATGCGTTCTTTAAACGTACGATTCAATCTATAGTCTACTTGCCGCATTTCCTTTCATGGGTAGTTGTTGTAGGGATCAGTGTTATTTTCCTTAGAGGAGAAGGGTTAGTTAACCGTTTTATTGTTGATTCCTTTGGATGGAGTGCGATTCCATGGTTAACCGATCCGGCGTTCTTCAAGCCATTAATCATTGGACAGGTCATATGGAAGGAGGTTGGCTGGGGAACGATTATTTTCCTTGCAGCACTAGCAGGAGTAAATCCTCAATTATATGAAGCGGCCATTGTGGATGGTGCGAATCGCTGGAGACAAATATGGCATATTACGCTGCCAGCTATTCGAGGAACGATCGTCATATTGTTAATTCTTCGATTGGGAAGTGTTATGGACGTGGGCTTTGAGCAAATATTTCTCATGCTGAATCCTTTTAATCGCAGTGTGGGCGAGGTTCTGGATACTTATGTCTATCTCAAAGGTATTGAGCAGTCGGATTATAGCTTTGCTACGGCAGTTGGATTATTTAAAGGCTTCGTCGGACTTATACTTGTAGTTGGAGCGAACTTCTTAGCTAAACGATTCGGTGAGGATGGTGTCTACTAATGAAAACAATCAAATGGTACCGTTCTCCCTTTTCGGTCGCTAACCATATTGCCTTATGCTTACTTTCTCTTGCTATGCTATTTCCATTCATGTATGTAATAAGTGTTTCATTCTCATCCTATGAAGATTTTCTTCGAAGTGATTTTATGTTTTTTCCAAAAACCTGGATTCTGACATCCTATGAGTTTATTTTAAACTCCAAGCCTTTTATTAGAGCGGTCTGGGTAACCGGGAAATTAACTGTGATTGGAACATTTGTTAACTTATTATTCACGGCTACGTTTGCTTATTCGTTATCAAGACCTATGATTGGGCGGCGTGTCATCATGCTTTTCGTAGTGTTTTCTTTACTTTTTACTGCAGGTATGATCCCAACCTATTTGGTCGTTCTGGAAACGGGGTTAATGAACTCGCTCTGGTCTTTAATTATCCCTGTTGCTATTAGTCCTTATAACTTGATCGTTATGCGTCAGTTTTTCTTGAGCATCCCTTCTGAATTGAATGAAGCGGCAACTATCGATGGCGCCAATGATATTCAAGTATTTACAAAAATCATTTTGCCGCTGTCTAAGCCTTCACTTGCAGCTTTTGGCCTTTTTTATGCCGTTGCTCATTGGAATAACTATTTCACCGGGGTTCTGTATTTGAACAATCCTAAGGACTGGCCTATACAAGTTGTACTCCGCCAAATGATCATTATTAACGAGCCGAATACGACACTAGGCATTTTGTCTGAGCATGCGCCGCCAGCGGAAACGATCCAAATGGCAGCCATTATTGTAGCAACATTGCCTATTTTGTTCGTCTATCCGTTTCTGCAAAAACATTTTGCCAAGGGGGTGATGTTAGGTTCAGTAAAAGGCTAACCGCCCAAAGCATGGGGAAGCAGGATAGAGATTCGACAATTAACTTAATGGGGTGAGCGTAATGTCATTTAAAAAGAAGGCGATTTCTGCGGCAGCAATGATTATGTCCGTATGCATGCTGGCGGCATGCTCCAGTAACTCGAACAATGGACCAGCTAGTCCATCTCCATCAACAGCACCATCTAACACAGCGTCTCAAGGAAATGCAACGGATGCAAGCTCTAAAAAGTTCACAATTACATCAATTGATTATCGTTATGCAGGAAATGTCCCGGCAGTTGACGGTAAAGGCATTAGTATGATTAACGAGAAATTTAATATCGACTTTCAGCCGCAAATCGTGGTTGTTACCGACTATCTTCAAAAGCTGAGCGCCGTTGTCGCTTCCAATGAGCTTCCAGATATTATTACACTAGAAAATCATCAAGATGCCAACTATGTAAAATGGGCGAAGCAAGGTGCGTTTTTACCGCTTGATGAGTACATGGATCAATATGAAAGCTTTAAAATGATTCCAGAGGATATTCGCAAGTCTGTAATGGTTGACGGGAAAATGTACGGTATTCCGCGTTACTCCCCAGAAAACTATTCCTTGACTCCAATGATCCGCAGAGACTGGCTGGATAATCTTAATTTGAAGATGCCTACTACTTACGAAGAGCTGAAGGAGGTTGCTCTTGCATTTACATTCAACGATCCGGACAAAAACGGTCAAAATGATACGTATGGTCTGGCCATGTCAAGCAACATTAACCCGCCATATTCTATGGGCGCCTATTATGATTTCCTTGCTTGGTACCATAAGGATGAAGAAGGCAACTATGTACCAGGCATCATTACTGATGTCAGAAAAGAATTGCTAATGTGGATTGCTGACATTTATAATCAAGGTGCAGCAACTCCTGACTTTGCAGTATTGAACTGGGGCCAAACCAACAATGAATTTTACGGTTCAAAAGCGGGTATCTTTATCGGGACACCTCGCGGTATGAGTGATACAAATTCACAGGCATTGTCAGATATTGCACCTGGGGCTGTTCTTGAGCCGATTCCCCCATTCGCAGCACCAGATGGCTCGCAAGGCTACACATCGGGCCCGGGCTTTTCAGGTATTACATTAATTAATGCAAAGCTTGCTAAGGAGCCAGAAAAATTGCAACGTATTTTTGAGTTCCTGGACTTCGGCCGTCAATTCTATACAAGCGACCAAAAGAATTCTTCTAACGCAGATTTTGACTGGATGCATGGCAATGAAGGTTCAGGCTATACAATTGAGGATGGCCAATTGAAGCTTGAAAGTGGCGAGTTGGGCTTGAAGCCTCGCGACTACTACCCGGATTCCAATGGTTGGGCGCCTAGTGATGAGGCTAACGAATATTCAAGCACCTATAAAGTGCCTATTTTGAAGGAAGCTGCTAAGAAGTTTGAAGAAATGCATGCAAGCACCCAGCATTACTTTAATCCAGTAAATGCAGTGTTCTCAGAAGTGAGACTTGCTAAGGAAGCTGAGCTTTGGAAATACATGTATGATGAGCAAACGAAAATGATTTATGGTCAACGCCCATTCTCAGACTGGGATAAGCTAGTTGAAGAGTGGAAGAGCAGGGGCGGAGCCGAAATGATTAAAGAAGTGAATGATGCGATTAAGGCGGCTGGCATTCAAGGATACATGAAGTAATTTGGATATTATGCAAATAGTAGGTGTTAGCCATGAAATTTTATGTTAGCGCAGATATGGAAGGGATTTCTGGAATTATGCTTCCGGATCAGCTATTACGCGGAGCACCGCTCTATGAAGAAGCGCGTCATTTACTAACAATGGAAGTGAATGCGGTTACTGAAGCGTTAGTAGAAGCCGGCGCAACTCAAATTATTGTCAAAGACGCACATGGCAGCGGCTTCAACTTCATTCCTGAGTTGTTGCATCCTGCAGCAGATTATGTAATGGGGGCAACTCGGGTTGAACAGCGCTTTCCAGGTCTCGATAGCAGCTTTGAAGGCGCTTTCTTAATCGGATACCATGCAATGAATGGAACTCGAGAGGCCGTAAGGGATCATACCATGACATCGCAAGGATGGCAATCCATACAATTGAACGGTCGAATGATTGGTGAGATTGGATTGGATGCTCTGATATTTGGGCTATGTGGAGTTCCCGTATCCTTAGTATCTGGTGACGATAAAACCTGTTCCGAAGCGGAAGATGAGTTGGGCGACATAGTTGTATATGCAACAAAAACAGCAACTGGCAGGCACTCCGCTATAATCAAGCCTCCTTTACGTTCTCGTCTAGAGCTGAAGGATGCGGTCAAGCAAGCAGTGCAGCATACTGCTTTCTGTAAGCCGTATTCATTACCTGGACCGTATGAATTGATGATGCGGTTTCTTCATACGGAACAGGCTGATGCTAGAAGATATGATAATGTGAATGCGCAACGAATGGATGGCTTGACAGCCGTGTACAGAAGTGAAAACTTAATCGATCTTTTGGCTGCAGCGTTTTAATAGGAGTACTGTAATTTATACATCGATTTATGAAAGTCATTGGAATGTTAATTCAGAATTAGAGGCTTGCTGATTGCAAGCCTCTTTTTTGAAAAGAACTCAAATGAAACTTTATTGAGATTGAAGCGGCAGGCTATTAGCCAAAGCAAATGGTTTTGGAAAGGATGCTTTGCAGCTCACGGTATCATTAATGGGATGGGGGACAATGGGAATGAAGCAAAAAATACTCCCGATTAGCGGGACATGGTTTGATTTTCATCATTGCAATCCTTATGAAGGAGATTATTGGAATCACGCTACAAACCAATTTACTGCCCAAGATTGGGATAGCAAAATGGAAGAGATGGTAGAAGCGGGGATGGACACCTTCATGCTGCTATCCGTTGCCCTTCATGGCAAAACCTTTTACCCTTCCGAAATTATTAAGTATCGCTGGAATTTAATATGCGAGGACCCGCTCGAGGCTGTTTTGAAAGCTGGTGACAGGTTAAACGTTAACATTTACATCGGCCTTGGTTTTTTTACAACGCCTGCATTTCATGATTTTATTGACGAAAATAATGCCGAGCGGTATCGCCTAGATATCATCAGCGAATTAGTGGAGCGTTACGGACATTATCGATCCTTTGCAGGCTGGTATTTGCCAGTAGAAGCTGGTATTAGAGGATATTATCCGGAAGACTATACTCGTTATGTTAATAAAATGTCGGATCAATGCCGAAAAATAGGACCACAAACGGTCATCATTGCACCTTACGGCACACGAACGATCCACTTCGACGGGAGGTTTGTAGACGAAGTTAAAGCACTTGAGGTTGATTTCATTGCCTATCAAGATCAAGTTGGTGTAAATGCATCTCAACCAGAGGAATTGCACCACATTTACTCTCAATTAAGGGAAGCACATGATAAAGCAGGCAAGCCATTATGGGCGGATCTGGAGATCTTTAAGTTTCAAGGGAAGGTATTGGTGCCGGCTCCATTCCAGCGAGTCCGCCAGCAAATTGAAGTATTATCTAATTATGTGGATAAAATTGTATGTTATCAATACCTTGGATTAATGAATAAGCCTGGAACCTTAGCCTTTGCAGGACACGAAGACTCGACGAAATTATATCAGGATTATGCGGATTTTATAAAGGAAGCGAATCTCTGATAAGAGGCTTGCGATTATGAGAGGATATACTATCTGTCAATGGCAAGGGCAAGAGGAATGATCTTTTTCTTGGCACGCAGGCGCCCGCTGGCACCAGCGCCTAGAAGTCAAGACCACCCGCTGAGCGGGTGGTCTTGACTGGATATATAGAGTTGTTTCTTTGTATTATCACGTGCGTTTCAATATAAAGTTGAGGCTGTTCGAGCTTCCGGAGTTGTACCACATCAGGATATTGGCTCCTGGCGTGACTGAACTGGAGCTGATGTCCAGGAACAAACCCTGTGAGCAACATGGAGATCAACCGATCGTTAGTAATGGTAAAACCCTCCTTGTATACGATTTTCTTGAATGCAGATTTGGGTTAAATGCTAGCGTTCTCTACTGCCGATATATCGGACTTGATTCCTCTATCTTCTCAAAACTCTAGCAACACCCGCCGGGTGGGGCGGCCATGGTTGCGGGTGCTGTCGTATACGGCGGCGGTCATGCCGCTGGCGCCCACCTCCACCACCCAAAAACAGGTGCGGGTCCGCCCATTTACCACTGATCGCAAGGTGTGATAGCCAATGCCGTTCTTCACGCTTCTATGCCCGGTGTGCATATGTCCTTGAAGCACCACTACACGTTTATTGCAGTTTTCCAGTATGCTCCGCACCGCAGGAGCGTTTCGGATGACATGGGGGTCCTCGAAGTCATCCAGAAGGGCATGGACCATCACCACCACGATGTCCGGCTGTGCCGCCGCCAGATCGGCCTCGAGCCAGCTCAGTTGGGATTGGGGCAGGTAGCAATTGTCCCATTCCCCGATTCCCGGCTGGTGGGGCATGCCTTCGGCGTCGAAGTTGCAGTCCAGCGCAATGAAGTGCACACCCTTGTGGTCAAAGGAATACCAGGTCTGTCCACCGGGCATCTCCCAAAGCGCAGCCAGTTCGTTGCCAGGCACTGAGTCTACATCGTGATTTCCCAACAGATAATACATGGGGCCGCGAAACTGGCGCATGATCGGCATGATGGCGGTCAGCGCCTCCCGGCCCTTGTCCGGCTGACCGGGCCAGTCGATGAGGTCTCCCATGTGTACGCAAAAATCCACTGGCACACCGTTGAACGCGTCAATACATTGCCTCGCTTTGTCTAAGGTGTTTCGATAATAACGCCCTATCCGCATGGGGCGGTCTGCATAGTGCATGTCTGTCATCAGACCAAAACTGAAATGTTCCATCTCAATGCTCCTCCGGTCGTGGGTTTGTGATTGAGCCATGTGCAATGATAAAAACCAGCCCCGAAATCTCGGGGCTAGCTTCCGTCAATGGAAATTGTAGATCAACCCGCTGGTATTGTTGTTCAGCCCAAGTGAGAACAGGTGTGAGGTATCGCCGATGCACACCAGCCTCGGGTTGATCCGGTGCTGATCATATTGCTCCAGAAGTACTGTGGACACCGAGGAGGGCGGCAGCCATACCGAACGCCAGAGCGCTGCCACCGGTATGTCCATAATTAACGACAACAATGCCAGCCCGACGCCATGGTGGCAGAATATCGCCACATCTTTGTCCACAAGCGGGGTATCGGTCGTCCAGCCCTCGTCGGTCACCTGGATGTGAGCCTGCCGCAACCATTCGAGCCAGCCGGTGCGCAATTCATGGAAACGGTTGGCGGTAAGTGGCTGAGGGAAAAGATCGCTATTCGCTGCGTGCTTTCCTTCCCCGCCCTCGGCCTGGCGCAGCTGATGCCCCGGCAGGTTCCAGATCACCACCGGGTCCGGCAGCACGCTTGAATCGGGGCTGGCTGTCAAATCATTCATCTCCCGCATCCATTCCAAGATTTGCACGGGTATCCCTGTTCTCTCGGCGGTATACCCGGCTGTGGCCTTGGCCCGCCCCATAGGTGACGAATAGATTTGCGCTAGAGGCAGACGCTCCATGCGCTGAGCCAGCACATGAGCTTCTCTTTTGCCCAGGTCTGTCAGGTTGTCATTCTCGTAGTCCGGGTCGCCGTGTCGAATAATATGCAGCCTCATTTTCCGTTGTCCAATAAGGCTTGAGCTTCTTTTTGTGCCCGCTGCAGCGTAGCGGTGATGTCGGCATTGTTCAGATAGCTCTCATCCAGTGCCAATTTGAAGGTGTTGGACACATCCCCGAAATTCTGCCGGATCATGTAAGGGCTCTGCAGGATCGGAAGGAGCTCTACTGTCGTGGCATACTGTGGCTTCTCGGCGAACATGGCCTTAATCTCGGGCAAGTCGTAGGAAGAGTGACGCACTGCGAAGTACCCGGTAGCAATCATCCACTCGGCGGAAACTTCCGGGCTGGTCATGTATTTCACAAATTCCCAGCTGGCGTCGATCTTCTCCTGAGGGTGCTCGTCGATGATAATGAAGCCGCCGCCGCCCAAGAGGGAAACAGGGTCTTTGCCATCGCCTGCGGGAAGAGGGGCGATACCCCAGTCGAAAGTAGCGGTCTTGGACACATTGCCCAAAGAGCCACTGGAGTTTGTCATAATAGCGGTGGTCTCGGCCAAGAAGTTCTCCGCCGCGCCGCCATAGCTGGTGTTGTCCTCTGCCAAGCCAGCGTCCATTAAACCTTTAAAGAAGTTGACGGTCTCGATGAGTTTGGGATTGTCGAGGGACATGGTGTCCATATCCGCATGGATGGCGCCGCCATTGGAGAGCGCCAAGGCCTCGGTCATCCACACGTCGCCCATAAACTCAAGCGGTACAAGTTTGGCATCATAAGCCTTGAGGGTTTCGGTAACCGTTTTCAATTCGCTCCAGGTTGCTGGAGGATTCTGAGGGTCCAGACCGGCGGCCGCCAGTATATCTTTATTATAATAAAGAATGGTGCCGCTGTGCTGGAAAGGCATACCGTACAGCAAATTGTCAGGGTAGCTGAACAGCGTGAAGAAGCCCGGTACATAGTCGTCTAGGAAACCAGCGGGTTCCTTGGCGATCAAGGTGTTCATATCCACCAGTGCGTCAATGCTGAGCAGGTTGGAGAGGTTGTAGCCGCTGAGGACCACGTTAGGGGCATTGCCGCCCGAGATGGCCGTCAGAGTCTTTTGCAGCGTTTCATCGTAGTTGCCAGTGAAGGTCGCGGTCACGTGGATGCCTTTGTTCGCCGCATTGAATTTTTCCACAATTTTCTCCATAGCAACAGCCAAGGGACCGGAGGTCTGGGTTGGAAAATAATAGACCAGCTCAACCACCTCGCCCTTACTGGCTGGTGCGGAGGCTTTGGCGGTTGGTTTGGCTGACGTCTGGGAGTCCGGCGGAGTAGACGAGTTGCCACTGCAACCGGCCAGAAAAACGAGAATCAGGGATAACGCAGTACCAAGCAGTGCAAACCATTTTTTGTTCTTCATAGATCATTTCCTCCGTTCAATATATTATTACACACGAAATTCGCGTATAATATAACGTTACAGGCATTGCTGGTCCAAGGTCAGGAACGTGGCCGGCTATTTGATGCCTGAGGTGACGAAGCTGGCCACCAGTTGACGCTGGAAAAACACCAAGGCGATCAAGAGCGGTAAAATGACCAATATGGCCGCCGCCATTGTCAGCCCCCATTCGGAAGCGCTTTCTGCCTGAGTGCCAAAGTAGGCCATGCCCACGGCAAGGGTGCGCTTTTGCACGGATTCGGTGATGACCATGGGCCAGAAATAGGAGTCCCATTGATACACCAAGGATGTAATTGAAAATGCGATTATACGTGATTTTATCATCGGAATGCCAATTACCATCATGTATCTAAAATCACCACAGCCGTCGATGCGGGCACTGTCTTTCAGTGCGGTGGGGATCTCCATAAATGCCCCGCGGAATATGATGATAGATATAGCCGAGGCAAAGCTGGGAAGGGCGATGCCTAGCAGGGTGTTGTACAGGTTAAGCCCGTTGATGATGAGGTAGTTGGGCAACAGCAGGCTTTCTGGGGAAACCAGCAGCCGCGCCAGTACAAACAGGTAGAAGAAGCTCTGGAACTTGAACTTAAAGTTGGAGAAAGCGAAAGCAGCCGGAATGCTGATACAAAGCTGGGCGACTAAAACTCCCACTGCAACGATGATGGTGTTTTTGTAAAAAACATCCCAAGGTGCGCGGCGCAACACTTCTTTCATATTCTCCACGAACATAAACTCCGTTGGGATGATGGCCATTGGATGCTTCAGTATGTCCACCTGGTCCTTCATGCTTGTGATGAAAATCCATGCCAAGGGGAACAGGAACACAATACTGGCAAGCAGAATAATGGCATTAAAAACCAACGTGGACGTTATTCTTTTGCGTCTGGCAGCCATGCCGCTTTTGTCTCGGATATACCCTCTTGCTTCAGCGCTCATATTCTACCCTCCGCTCGCCAAGTCGTAGATAAACAATTGTGAAGATAAATAATACCGCTAGGAATAACGTGCTCATTGCACTGCCGTAACCAATTTGCCGGTTGATAATGCCTTCCTGATAGATGTAATACATCAGTACATTGGACGAATGGCCCGGACCGCCCTGGGTCATGATGGCGACGAGATCCATGGATTGGAAGCTGCTGGTGACGGATAGAAGACAAACCACAAACAGAGTGGGCATCAGCATGGGCAGCGTGAGCTTGAAATAACGCTTGATATGGCTGTTTGTTTCCAGCGCCGCGGCCTCATAATAGTCCTGAGAGATATTCTGCATCCCCGCCAAAATCAGCAAGAAGCTGAATCCTAGTGATTTCCATACCGAGACGACGATGAGTGCCAGCAAGGCGTAGTCGTAGCTATTCAACCACTGAATACGTTGGTCCAGCAGCAGGTTAATGGCGCCGCGGGAAGGGTTATACATGTAGATCCACACCATTGCGGCCACTGCGATGGGTAACACGAAGGGGTAAAAAGCGGACATCCGGAATAGTGTGCGGAATTTAACGATTTTGCTGTTGGCTATCGCGGCAAACAGCAACCCCAGCACCACGGTGAGAATGACTTGGGCAAAGCCGTAAATGGCCGTGTTCCCAACAATGCGCCAGAAGTGCCGATCCCCGTTGATGGCCTCATAGTTTCCAAGACCGATAAATTGCATTTGGGTAAAGCTGACGTTAGTATCCATAAAGGATAGATATACGGTTCGCAGCATAGGGTAAACACTGAACACCCCAAAGATGATCACCATGGGCAAAATATAAAGATACGGTTTAACCGATCTAATGGCCAAGGATCCTCTACTCAATAGCTTCCCTCCGTTCCAAATCGAATAATATGAAAATTAATTAAAAAAAGTAATAAAATGTAATTTCGAAGACATGGCGAATGGAACCGCTTCCACTCGCAGTCTAGATTGTTAATGATTCAGTTGGAAAAACTAAGGACAGGATTGACGTATAATAAGTTCTGGCTTGACGATATAATGCTTCTCTGGGCTAGGGTCGAAACCATCTTTGATTATGGAAACGATTCTTTCACTCGCCACTTTTGCGTGCTTATCTATAAAGGTACGCACCGTGGTAAGGTGCGGAGAAAACCACTGGGCCATGGGAATGTCGTGGCTGCCCATCACCGATATCTGGCCTGGCACCGAGATTCCGTTGTCCTGTAACGCACTGATGACCCCCAGGGCCATGGTATCGTTATAGGCAAATATGGCGTCGTATTGGCGCATCCGATCCAGATTGGCCACAACGGTGTCGTAGCTCGATTTGAAATCAAACTGGGTGAAATAGATGTCTTCTTCCAAGATTCGCATATCTTTTTCCGCCAAAGCATCCATCAAGCCCTGCGTGGTTATATCGCCGGACTGGTGATTTCGGTTGCGAATATACGCAATACGCTTGAATTTTCGCTTTGCGAAGTGTTCGCCCACCAGATATCCCATCGTATAGTTGTCGAAAGAGACGCTGGGAATGAATTGCATCTTCTCGTTGCATCTCGTCATGGAGAACAAATGGATGGAAAGGCCCTTTAGATACTCGATCACAGCGTCATTCTCGATTCTGCGGAATAGGACCAGTCCCGCCAGCTGCCGCTTTTTGATGACCCTGTCCAAAGCGTCTACATCTTCGGTTAAAGTCACGTCGTTCAGGAAAATGGGGTCGAAATCATGCTTGGACAGTTCAGCCTGAATATAGCTGAATTGAAGAGCGCGAAAATCGTCTTCCATGAAGCTGTTAAAATAAGTGTGCATCAATAATCCAATGGAATTGGACGTTTGTGTCCGCAGGTTCCTGGCATTCTCATTGAATTCGAAATTGTGTTTTTTGGCGAGTTCAATTATTTCTTGCTTTCGGCGCTCCGATATTTGATCGGACCCGTTAAGGGCGCGCGATATGGTGGATTGTGAAACGCCAATGAGCTTGGCTAATTCCTTTGATGTCATCCGCATTTCGCTATTGTTACATCTCCTTTGTCACATGCATCTTCTCCGCCAGTGCACTTGATGGAAAAGCCTGCTACATTTACGCATTCGTATGAGTAAACACATTTGCTTGCGTGTTACGCATTCGTATGCGTTAATTATTTTTTATCATACGCTGGGTTTTCTTGTCAAGCATTTTGTGCAAAATCGTGTTGTGCAACTAACTCTTTTAAAGGATAAAATTGGCCTACAAAGGCGGACGCTGCCGCTTCTCCATTCCCAATCTTACTCTCCGAGCCCTATCTTATTGCTTTTTCATAGTTGTCCACAATTAATCGACACCCTTCTGTGAGGCGCTAGAACATATGCTTATTGGCTCCCCTTGTAGCGGAAAAAGTTTTTGTGGAACGAGCACTCGCGCGTTAAACTAACTGCATTTCCTGTACTTAGTTTTAAGAAATTTGGCTTTTTTGTGATTCTAAGGGGAAAAACTGCACTTAGTTTGGCGCGTTTCGCAATATATAGAGGAATTCCTTGAAACTAGATGCATGAAATCCATGTAGAACCGTTTATTCGATAAAAAAGCAGAATCTAGATGTATAAAATGTACTTAGCTACCGCGAGCTGGACGAGATGGATGTAGACTGGGTCGATTCTTCCTTGTATGCATTATTGACAAGCTCATATTTGCAGAGTTCGAGATATTCTCTGATGAGCTTTTTTTTGTTGTGGATTATTAAGCGTTTGGGTTTGTAAAGGTTGTAATAAACTTCATACTTACCGTTCTATACCAATTTGGATACGCTTACAAGTAAAGAGTTTGAAAAATATGTTAAAAGAACTTTTGAAATCATCTAATCAGGAGGTATTTTTAATGGGGAAAAAAATGAATGCCAAGAGTAGGCTTAATAAGCTAAATTCAACAGTATTAGCAGTGATTTTATGCATAACAATGTTATTTTCAAACGTTATGCCAGTAAATGCATTTGTGCCGCCAACAGATGATAGTATTCCTACATTGTTAAAAGAAGGATTTTCTGACTATGCAGACAAGTACGAAATTTATCCTGTCCCGCATTCTACTACATACTTAGGGGGGGAACGTTTTACTCTAGGAAATGGAGTGAATCTGGTCTTTGAAGACGGTGAAAATGGTATTGATGTGTATACCAAAAACTTTCTAAAAGAGATTCTGGAAAAATATAATGTAGCCTATACGGAAAGTGACCAGATTGATAATAATAAAACAAATATTTTAGTAGGAATATCAGGTTCAGGTGACATTGTTGACAGCTACGTTAATAGCGCTATTACTATGAATAATGGTCCTGATTTATTTGATAAAATTGACTCCTATATGTTAGATGCCCAGGAAGATGTTATTACTATTTTAGGGAAAGACACAGATAGCGCCTACTATGGCATTGCCACTCTGCAGATGATGTTTTCTTCATTTGCAGGACTGTATTTCCTGCCAGTTCATATTGAAGATTGGGCTGAAATGAAGTACCGGGGTATTGTAGAAGGGTTTTACGGCGCTTGGGAGCATGAAGGGCGTGCCAGCTTAATGCGCAGCTCCCGAGATGTAAAAATGAACAGTTTTGTATATGCCGCAAAAGGGGATGAATACCATAGGTCAAAATGGGCAGAACCATACCCCGGGAATCAAATAAACCAGATAAAAGAGCTTGTGGAAGTAGGGAAAGAAACAAAGGTTAAATTTGTTTGGTCTGTGCATCTGGAGTCCTTTTTTAGAGGAATAACGATAGACACACATCCGCAAGAGTATGAGAAACGTTATAATCTATTAACTGCAAAGTTTGATCAGCTCTATGATGCTGGTGTTCGGCGTATCGATGTACTAAACGATGATTTTGGGTCTGGCAGTAACGAAGATGTTGTAGCGCTGCTAAATCGCCTAATGACAGACTACGTTGATCAAAGAGAAGGTTTAGAACCGATTGTTTATTGTCCACAGGGATACAACGTTAATTGGTCAGGGAATGGAAAAGAGCTTGAAGCTTTAAGCAAGCTTGATAAACGTATTATGATTTACTGGACGGGCCAGGATGTGAATAGTCCTATTGCCCAAAGCAGCATTGATTATCTTATTAATAAAACGGGCCTGGAACCTATGTTTTGGATCAACTATCCAGTAAATGAGCATGCAAAATCAGGAATTTACCTGGGAGAGATTAGCCACTATGTCCGTGATGGTGTAAATGGACTTGGAGGTGCTGTATCTAACCCGTCTCAATTTACAGAAACAAATAAAGTAGGATTATTCCAGCTGGCTAGCTTGTTTTGGAATAACCAAAACTATAGCGAGTATGCCGTAACGCTTTGGGAAGACAGCTTTAAATATCTGCAGCCAGAAGTATATGAGTCTTATCTGACGATCGGAAGAAATGTTGCTAACGCACCTAATTCTTCTCGTGTAGCAGGCTTTCCAGAAAGTGAATATATAAAAGACAGTCTAGAGAAAGTGTTAGCCTATGCAACCTCCGGTAAGCCTATATCGCAGGATGAACAAACCTTGGAATTACTAAGGGAATTTGATAACATACTATTCGCTGTTGAAGATTTTCGGAAAAATGGCAATAACCTTATCTTGATCGAAGAGCTGGATCCGTGGCTTAGATCATTAAAGGATGTTGCGACTGCTGGCAAGGAGGCTATCCAAGCAGTTATAGCACTGGAACAGAAGGATGTGGACACGGCTTGGCGAAGTCTATCGACTGCCAGCAGAGCCCTTTCAACTTGGGACAGTTATACGACCTTTCCTAATGAGACGCGTGCTAAAGCAGGTACTAAAAGGCTGCAGCCTTTTGCTGCAGGGTTAATTCCCTTTGTAACCAATAAACTTACTCCTCTCCTTAATCCTGACAGCACGGAGTTTCTCGCTTCTTTTTATGGGGTAATGGGTGGACAACAAGTAAGTGACTCTAGTAATACAGCCAAAATATTTGATGGCAATTTAAGCACCTATGCTAGTTTCCAAACAGTACAGAAAAAAGATGACTATTTCGGAATAGACATTGGAAGGGCTATATCCGTCAATAGTATCTCCATTTTACAAGGAAAAAATGATACAGATCACGATTATTTTCATAAGGCTGCATTAGAATACTCCACTGATGGTGACAAGTGGAGCACCTTAGTGCCGCTTGTGGATTCACGCAGCATCGAAATGAAGGAGCTTAACATTAAGGCTCGGTATATACGAGTTCGGCTTGTTGAAACTGGAACCCCGGGAAAACCGGATTATTGGACCTTTATCCGTGAATTTAAGATTAATGGAAACGCTTCCCCGTTTGGTGTATTCACTAATGTAGATGAATTAAAAGATAGTGCCATTGCAGTAGATGGTACTGACTATACGCTTACTGCAGCATCAGATAAAATAACCTTGCCTGCTAAAGGATATGTGGGAATTAGCTTGTCAGAGATTGTGGGAGTTCATGCTATTTCAGTAAATCCTGCGTTACCAAATGGAATTATGCTGGAATATTCCTTAAATAAAGCCCAGTGGGAAGATGCCTCTGCTTTATCTGGAAATACTACCCTGCGTTATGTCAGGCTATATAATACCAGTGATGAGCCCATAACCTTTGATTTTGATCGTTTATCTGTTTCTTTAACCAGAGTAGACATGAAACCTAAGGTTATTGAAACCAATTTAAAGAATGCTTTAAAGGAAGGCAGCTGGGAAAATCTTTTTGACGGAAAGGAAAACACTTTTGCCTGGACCAATGAGGCTCAAGCAATGGGACAATACATCACGGTAGACCTTGGTGTGCTAACAAAAGTATATGATGTAACCCTTTTAACGGATGATGGAAATCCACAAGTTTATAATGGAACCCTTTCTATATCAGAAAATAAAAGTGATTGGACGACAATTGCCACTGTTAATGATGGTGGAGGTGATAGTCGTTTAGACCCTCCGTATCGTTATGTGGAGGGGAATGGCAATGGAATGATGACCAGATACATTAAATTGGAGATTACCAAAAATAATGGCTATTACTTAAAGCTTCATGAATTAGAAATAAACAAAAAGGCAGAAGAAGAAGAAACAATCAGTGCTTTTTCTGGAATACCCATGGGTCAATTTGAGAATATGGTAGATGGAAATTTATCCACCATGTTTGCTCCTGGCCTTATAGATATTGAAGATGGTTATTTTGAATATATACTCTCCGACAATGTGAACGTAGATAGTATTAATATTTTACAAGATCCTAATAGCATTTCTAAAGCTGTCGTTAAAGCACAGTCCTTAGATGGTAATTGGACCAATCTTGGGATACTTGATAAAAGCGCCACTATGTTTGACACCAGCCATTTGAATGGCATACAAAAGCTGCGTCTGGAATGGGGTAAGAATACGACACCTGCCATTGCAGAAATTTTCTTTTCTACTTCAGGAGAAAATGGAGTGGATCCAGATGACGAGATTTCAATCGTTTATCCTAGTATCTTTAGCGTACCGCCCATTGAAGATGTAACTGTTAATAATGGTACCCCATGGGAAATGGTAGGACTGCCAGAAAAGGTGAGCGTAACACTTAGTAATGGGAAGACAGCTCTGCTGCCTGTAAACTGGAGTGCTAGTAAATACGATTCTTTAACTAAAGGAGAGTATACAGCAACTGGAAGATTGGTGCTTCCTTCGAACATAACAAACCAAGCTCAAATAACACTGACTGCTAAAGTAACCGTTAAAGCTGGAATGGGAGAAACAAAAGAAGGAAACCTTGCTCTTAACCAGCCTGTAGAAGTTTCAGGTTTAGAGATAGCGGGATCTTGGTCAGGTGAAAACATAGTAGATGGGAATTTAGATACCCGTTGGAGCGCCAATAAGATGAAAGAGAAGGATGATCTAAATCCGGCTAATCAAATATCTGGAGCTAACTGGGTTGTTATTGATTTAGGCGAAGGTAATAATACAATTGAAAGTTTAGATATTTATTACCATGCTAAAGCTAGCGGTACAAAATATGAAATTCAAGTTTCAGATGACAAGAGTACGTGGACAAAGGCAGCAGAAGTAAATAAGGAGCCTACTGACGTTCAAAATGAACAGCACACTATACCAGTCGATTCGAATGGGGAAGGCAGATATGTACGCATATACTATAAAGAGATGAATATTAATGCAAAAGCTGCTAATGGTATTAGTATTAAAGAGATTGTGGTAAATGGCAAGAAGACGTTTGGTACATCATCTGAACCAGAAAACCTTGCATTGCAGCGACCAACTTATGTATCGGGTACAGAGACTCAGAATTTCCCGGGCTCTAACGCAGTAGATGGGACAAATAGCCGCTGGAGCAGTAATCTTATGAAAGAGAAGAAAGATCAGCCAGTAGGTCAAGAACAAAACCCGGCCTGGATTATTGTAGACTTAGGTGATGATGTAGATAAGATTAGCTCAGTTTCGGCAAAATATTACAACCTCGTTTACGGTACAGCATATGTTATGCAGTTATCTGATAGCAAGGAAAGTGATGCTAGCTGGGAGACAATTCACACCATTAGCAAGCCACATGGGGGTGCCGGTAATCCTACTGATGTAATTACTTTTGATCAGCCGATTGCAGGAAAACGTTTTATTCGATTATACTTCACCCAAATGAATGTGGCTGCAGCAGGTCACGCTATCGGGTTAGAGGAATTAGTAGTAACAGGCACCCGTAAAGTAGATGAGGATCCAAATGTTATTAAGGTAGAACAACAAACTGCTTTCGGTATTTTAGGGACGGAATTTAACAATCTCACCTTGCCTAAAAGGACAGTAGTAGAGTTAGCAGATGGCAGTTCATTAAGCCTGCCAGTGGTTTGGAATAGCGAAGGGTATGATGCTAATGTTAAAGAACAAAATTTAGCTGGAATATTATCCTTGCCTGACAACGTCTCAAATACAAATGATATTAAAGCTACTGTTCGTTTAATCTTGGAAGATACGCCGCAAATCACTTCTGCCGTTGCCAAAGGAATCACGGTTGCTTTCGGTACAGATTTTGATGAACTGCCGCTGCCTGGCAAGGTTGTTACTGAACTAGATAATGGATACAGCGTACTGTCTAGCGTTAATTGGATGGAAGGTAATTATGATTCAGAGTTTGAGGGAGATCAAACCCTTGATGGAACGTTGATTATCCCTGAAGATGTTGCAAATACACAAAATATTAAAGCTAAAATTACTATTACTATTCTACCTGCTATAGTAGAAACTTCTGACCTCGAGATGGAAATACAAGAGATAGAAGAAAAGATTACAAATGGTGACCTGGTCGAAGCAAACTATACAGCAGCAAGCTGGATTGCTTTACAAACAGCACTTGAAAAGGCTAAAGAATTACTTCAAGGTGAGCCTACACAGGCAGAAGTGCGAGATATTTTATTAAATCTTAAAAATGCACGGAGTGGACTACGAATAGACGACAAGGAAGAAGATGGAGGAACTAGTGGAGGTCCAATTATTACAGGCCCCAATAAACCAGCCATAACGATCGATCAAAACGGCACTAAATTAGATGTGGATAAAATTGACAAAACAAAGCCTTCTGTTGTGCTTGAGGTTACTCCAAACCAATATGGCATCGTATATGTCAATATAGCCGCCAGCATTTTAACCGATATTGAGAGTGAAAACTCTAATTTAGTTTTTGAGGTTAAAGCCCCATATGGCAGTTATCAGGTGCCTGTAAATCTTGCATCCTTGGTTTCAGAGTTTGACAGCATAATTGCCGAAAACCATTTAAAAGCTGAGGTTATAGACTTTTCCATAACGATAACTGATAAATCAAGTGATAAGGAAATTCAAAAAATACTAAAAAATGCATGGCCAAATGGTAAGGTTATGGGTGCCGTATTAGACTTTTCTATCGATATAATTAATAGAGAAACAGGGAAGTCTGTGGGTAAAGCAGATTCATTTGCAAAAGATATTAAAAGGGTAATCTCAATGCCGGAAGGTATGAGAAACATGCCAGAAACATGGGGAGCTTTTTATTACAATGAAGCGCTTAAAGCATTAGAATTTGTTCCAGCCAAAGCCACTAAGATCAATAATGCATGGTATGTAACGATTAGTTCAAACACCAACAGCATGTATGTAGTAGTTGAAAATAACATTAAATTTGCAGATGTAAATGCAGACTATTGGGGAAGGGCTGCTATCGAAAAGGCAGCAGCTAAAGGACTTGTTAAGGGTGTCGGAAATGGATTGTATCAGCCTGATAAAAAAGTTACCAGGGCTCAGTTCGTGCAAATGATTGTCAATGCAATAAAGCTGCCAGCGATACAAGAGGATACAAAAATGTATACTGATGTAACGCAAGATGAATGGCATTACAATGCCATTATGAAGGCAAAGTCTGCAGGGCTATTGGCATATTTTCAGTCCAGGAGCTTTATGCCGAATGCTCCTATTACTCGAGAGGAGATGGCAAGTATTTTAGCAGAGGTTTTAAGATATGAAAAGATTGCTATTACAAAGGATCATATTGATTTAGGCAATAAGTTTAGTGATTATGATCAGATAAATACAAACTTACAAACAGATATTGAGTTAATTTATAAAATGAAGATTATGCAAGGTACGTCCGCAACAACTTTTGCTCCTAAAGGTGCAGCTACAAGAGGACAGGCGGCAACTGTACAAATGAATTTACTCAAAGCATTAGATATGATTGATTAGTAATATAGATGGCAGGGAGCGGGCTGGTTCGCTCCCTTTTTTTTATATTTTAAGTTAGTTGTGGTGCTTTTTTGGGCCAAACAAAATAGGCGATGGTAATTAAAAGATCGATGCCCAATATTCTTGACCACCAACGTATTGTACTCGCAAGAGCCTCGGTTCTTTCTGGATCCTGAACGATGTAAATGAGTCCGAACAGACAGCCTATACCAATTGCGTAGGCAAGAGCATGTTTAAGCCAGCTTTTTAAATAATGTCGTGCATAGTCATAGCCATAGCGTTTAATCGGTTTATCACCCTGCTTGAGGATGTAAAAGCGGAATCGTTTATCTGCCCAAACAATTATGCTTTTGCCGAAAGCGATGGATACACCGATATACACGGCAGAAATCGCATGCGCGGATGTTGCAGTAGCACCGCGATACAGGTCGAGCCCTGTAATGATAAGCAAGATTAAATCAATGACCGGAGTTAGCGCAAGCAGAAGAAAGCCTAATCGTTCCTTTCGCAGCAGGTACACAATGAAGACATGACAAAAATAGTAGATCATGATCAAAGAAGATTACTGATTGCCGAGGCTGCTTTACGTGTCATAAGACAGATGGGCATGAAAGGAGCGACTGTAAGAAATATTGCCCAGGAGACGGGATTGTCGCTTGGTGCTTTGCGCCATTATTTCTCGACTCAGGATGAGCTGATTGACTTCTCGATGAGGTTGGTGAAAGAGCGGGCCACAGCCCGTATTAATGAACTGATCGACTTAGACATGCCACTTTTTCAAAAGGTGCTGCGGATATTGCTGGAGCTTTTGCCAACAGATGATAACAAGCTGGCAGAAATGGAGGTTTGGTTTGCATACACCGCTCACTATAGAAGCGGCGGAACTGCATTTGACGCGCAGCACGATGGTATACTGGATCTAGTGGAGCGTATGCTTCGCAGCATGAAAGAGTCAGGAATACTGCGGCCTGAACTTGACTGTGCACTGGAGATCGAACGGTTATATGCTTTGATTGATGGCATAGCACTGCATGCATTTCTAGATACGAAGCGGGTAAATTATGAACAAATCACAAATTTGGTTACCTATCATATGAAATCTATTTGTACGGAGGAATCTTTTTCTTAATTGAAAATGGCATCTGTAACGGAACTTAAACACGCTATTGTACGGAAATCAGCTTATTCTAAAATCTAAAGGAACTGAGAAACTTTATTTACTCAAAATCACTACCAAAACGGTGAAAAAATCACCTATAGTGCTCCACAGTTCCGTTACAGTTTTAAAACACCTTTTTATTGCTAAATAGAGCCTTTCAGTTCCGTTACAATTCTAAACAGATGATATTACGACTTTTGCTCGGTTATTAAACTTTTGACAAAATGCTTATCATGAACGCCGTGAAGATATTTGCAATTCGATAATCACAGGTCTGCGGCTATGTCTCGACATACCAGAAATATAATAAAAAAGAGACTGCCACGCGCATGGCAGTCTCTTTTCTGATGTATCCCATACTAAATTATTTTTGCTCAAAAAAGGTTAGCCGCTTTTTTTGCAAGTGCGGCTACCTCGAGCCACTCCAATGTTTTGCAGTATTCAATCTTAATCTCTCCATCCATCATTTCTAGGTCATCGTCTAAATAATCTACCACGCTTATATCATGAAACCAATCTCCCGGTTCTGCTTCCGGCTGGCTGACATTTTTCCAGACATGTTCAAGCTTTGGGCTGTAAATTCTCCTCGCTCCCTTGCGAAGCTGGCACGATTTTAACCTTAAGGGATAAGCAATTCCCGGTACACCTTCATTTACATCATTAAATAAATGCGGCCAATAATCTTTCCTTGATCCGGTATGCGGATGACATTTGGCCCAATCCAGCGCCTGTCTATGAAAATCTGTATTTTTAAATAAAACGGCATATAGCCTTTTTCCAAGTGAAATTCGCTCATGGAGCAACTGGAATTGTTGAAGAGTCTGTCCCTTTACATGGGTACCTTCCGAAGGAAATAAAATTTGATTAAATGGCAGCCAATTCTGTAAATGAAACTCGATTTTGTTGAATACTTCTTTTTGATAATGGGGATGTTGAACAACCCTCTGTTCCAGATAGCTTTGTTCATTAATGATTGACGCTATACATAAAATATACGTATCTCGATCGCTCCAAAAATAGTCCCAAATCGTTTCCAAAAACATAGAAATATTTAGTTGAGGAAATAGATAAAACATCGGTCTATTCTGCTTTAAACTCTCCTCGTAAAGTAGAAATTGCGGGTATATATCTTGAAAAATCAGCCAGTTGCCGCGTTCCAAAAAATGAAAAAATGATTCCTGCTCCTTGCGTGAGAGCAGTTTGCCCAGAAACTCTCCCTTGAGATCGGTCATGTTCCATCCGCCGTTCCGTGATACCATATGGCCTAAAAATGCCCAGTGGATTTCAGGGTGCCGCAAATAAAACTCAAGATAGGCTTTTGTTCGGGTTACATTATTTAGGTTGTGCTCCTGGGTCATCTGCCTAATTTGATTCAAAAGCTCCATCTCTGGAAAAGTTAGCTTATTCAAGACGGAAGGGGAGTGGTTCATTTTTTTCTTTAATTGCTTGCGAATCGTTTCAAGCGGTGTTATTTGGCGTTTTCTTGTAAAAAAGATAGCAGCTCCCTCCCTTATGAAGACGGATGTCTATATGATTATTTTATGGAGGGCATTAGAAATTGATGACGAGGAAAAGCAAAAAAACGCGAAAAGCCTTGATTTTACAAGGCTTCCCGCGGGTTTTTAGATTCTTCTTCATTACAAAAGGAGAAGCATTTTATACAGATTAAGTCGTCCTGTTACACGTTGGAGACCTTACTTATTGTGCCCGTAAAGTTGACCACATGCTGCATCAATATCCGTTCCGAATTGAGTTCGCACAGTGACTTTGACTCCATTTGACTTCAAAATATGGGTAAACCTTTGAACCCGTTCTTTGTCAGATTGACGAAAATTATTTGGTGTCACGTCGGTTGAATTGTAAGGAATCAAATTGACATGATATAAATGTTCCCAAGGACCTCGGTTCTTTAATAAAGCAACAATAGCTTCTGCGTGCTCATTTGAATCGTTCTCTCCTCGAAGTAATATATACGCAATGTATACCTTCCTGCCTGTATCACGAATATGATGATCAAGCTTATTCAATACATCATTGATCGGAAATCGATTATTTATAGGCATTAGTTCACTCCGTTGTTCGTCGAAAGGAGAATGAAGTGAAAAGGTAAGATTAACTTGTGGAAATTCCTTTGTTAACCGATCGATTCCTGGCAAAATTCCAATGGTTGAAACTGTAATTCTCCGATGCCCCAAGCCAAAGGTTTGCGAATCTGTTAGAAGCTTAAGCGAATCAAATATATAAGGACTGGCTAAAGCTTCCCCCATACCCATAAATGAAACACTGTCTAAAGCCTGACCATTTAAATGAAAATATAACAGTTGATCAGTAATTTCATCTGCTGTTAAATTTCGTTTCAGCCCGATTGTTCCAGTGGCACAGAATCGGCAACCGTATCCACATCCACATTGGCTGGATATGCAGTATGATTTCCAGCCGCGCTCATAGCTTAGTTGAACGGCTTCCACATGTTCGTTGCCTTCAATGGCAAAAAGCACTTTATTGACTTGATTGGAAGTCTTTTTCATAACAGGTGTTAAGTTCAAAACATGTTCGCCAAGATTTTGTATTAATTCGTTCCTTATACCTTTAGGGAGCATTGTCATTCGGTCATATTCACCAATTCTTTGCTTGAAGATCGCATCTGCAATTTGCTGGAACCGATATGCCGGTTGTTTCATATCTGACAATAAGTGTTTAATTTTTTCGTACTTCGAAATTGATTTCATATTTTTTCTCCTCTTGAGCCGGAGAAAATGCCATTAGCACCTTTATTCGTGTTTCAAGCATGTGCATTAACCATAACCAAGATAGATTAATACTCACGAAGCTTGTAGCTAGAGTCGCTACGTGCATCTATCGATAGATGGATAAAGCCCCGGCATCCGTTTAATTTGATCGTGAACCGTACCAACGGACAATGAACGATTCACATAAACATTTACAACTTCAAACATTCATTTCAACCTCCTGATATAAAATAATCTTTGTCTATTCATTAAAATAAAAAAGAGCTGCAAGAAAGTTACCTTTCTTGTAGCCCAAATAAACAATGTTTAATCTAACCCAAATAATAGGGGAGATAAAATGTTTTTTATTCGAGTGAAAAGAATAAGTAACTTTCTTGCTCTACAAAGAATAAAACAATTTTTGTTTTATCTTTCGTAATTTAAGCAAGAAATTTACATTGTTCCCTTCAACTCCCTAGTCATATTTGACTGTATTCTAGCATATTTAAGTTAACATTTCAACTTAAGCCCCATACAATCAGTGCTGGAAGCTTGTTACTAATTGGAGGTAAACGATTCGATATCCTGACTTTATCCTATTATTTTCTTATCTAAGAGCTTCCGCTAAAAGAATCAGGGTTAGTCCCTGTCCATACTGGCTAGGATAGCAAGGGATATGATTATAAGCTTCAATGGAAGGCATCACAGGTGTGCCTCCTGAAACACCAGCCACCGTGCCATCAGCATCAATTTTGTCGAGAACGGCCAGAACAGTCTTTTTGACCGGTTCTATCATATTTTCATCCAGCAGACCTATACGCCATGCCTTTAGTAAGCCGGCTGCGATTCCTGCGCTGCCGGACGTTTCAGGATAGAAATCAACCTGGTCCATAACTGTATTCCATAATCCGTTTTCTTGCTGATAATTTAGAAGAGCTTTCATCAAAATCTTGTAGCGATCAATAATCTCTTCGTCCGGTGTTACTATTTTTTCTAGCTCTTGTAAAATCATAGGTGTTCCTACAGCAATCCACGCATTGGCTCTAGTCCAACGTGCTGCTGACATATGATCGCCTGCCATACAGTTCCAGCCATGAAATAAAACACCGGTCTGCTCATCTTGCAACAGTGCAAGATGTAATTTTAACTGTTGCAAAGCTTCTTGAGCATACGAAGTGTTTCCGGTTAAACGGCTCAGTCTTGCGAGAAACAAAACTGCCATGAAAATGGTATCTGCCCAAACTTGTTCCGGGAAGCTGGCATCCTCCGTTACCGTATGCTCCAATGCGCCTTCACGTGTTCTAGGTGCTTCGTTCACTATCCATTGACCGATTTTCTCCGCCGTCTGCAGCCATTTTTTATCGCCAGTTTCGTTATATAGCACAGGGAAAATGGCGAAGGGAGCCATGGAGTTAATTACTTTCTGATTCTCAGCCTTGTGCAAATTTTGGTTAGCCCAATCCGTCAAGTGCTGAAGGATTTCTTTCTTACCGCGTTGTTCATAATACTCCAAAATTGAGATTACACCTACACCAGGTACCCAATCCCAATGGTTAATATCCATTCCCCAATTACCGGTATGGTCCTCAAGCATTTTCTGATATACGGCCTCTGCTTTTTGTAGTAAAATTTCCTTTTGAGATGTAAATGGCATAGGAAGCTCCTCCTAAATAAATAATTGTTATACTATTACTATAAGGTTGATAAGAGTAAAATTCTTGGTCAATTCTCTTATACAATTGAATTATTGTGAACTGAAAGTGGGGGGTTGTATGGATATAAATGAGAAAACACTGCGGGAAGATTACGTTGTGGATGAAGTAACTAACAGCGCTTTGATGGTTTATCCCGTTAACTGTGTATTTCGCACTCAAGAAATTCAACAACCGTTTCTTCATGCTCATAGCGGTTATGAGTTCTATATGTGCCTGGCAGGACAGGGAAAGCTTCTTACCGAACGGGGGGTTCATGAGTTAACGGCTGGAGTTTTGACAATAATCGCGCCGGATGCGCTGCATATGCCACGCTCAGCGCCTGAAGAACCGTTTCATCGTTTTATTTTATCCATCGATAAGACTTACCTGGAGGGACTGGGTGGAGAAAAACAGTTGAACGAAGAATATGAAATTGATTATTGGCTTCCAACCGAGGAGGAAGCGTCGCTATGCTGGCAGCTTAATGCACGTCAGATTTTAGTGGTACAGGATATCTTCGTTCAACTGGAGCGAGAACTTATTGAGCGTAAAAAATGTTTTTCTCTGGCGGTGCGAAGTTTAATTTTACAGCTATTCGTTAATCTCGGACGATACCAGGGGATACAGCCTGCTCTTTCTTCAAGTAGTGGAGAACGTAAGCAAATTGTGGAAGGAATTATGGATTGGGTAGCGGAGAGATACGCTGAGCCGTTGAGAATTGAAGAGTTGTGCAGTAGATATCATTTGTCTCGTTCTTATCTTCATCGGATATTCAAGCAGGAAACCGGCTTGACGATTATGGACTATCTGATTTCTTATCGGATTAACAAAGCTAAAATACTGCTCAAAAACGATTCTATGTCAATAACTGAGATAGCACATTGTTCAGGATTTCAAGATTTATCTCATTTTAGTCGCATTTTTAAACGCCAGAATGGTATTACGCCAAGAGCGTATCGCGATAGCGGAAGAAAAACTGAAGCCTACTACTACTAGAATTCGTAATCAGTTTCTTTAGATAAAAAAGAAGAACCTTGATTGGGCCATTTTTAAACGTCAAGGTTCTTTTGCTATTTCACTATTGATTTTCTGACAAGTTGAACAAAATAATGCTTGTTCGATCTATCTACTGTTGGCACATCGAAGATTCAGACATTTTGTTATTAATTGCCTGTTTCAGTTCTGCTGAACTATTCTTTTGCTCCTTTGAACCGTGTCTCATTTCTCTCTGTGTAATTTCTTTGTATGAAACCTCATCTGTATTGCCCCATTTCGTCCAAGGGACTTTATCAAATTGGTGATGCAGGTAATACTTCCATGGGTTGAAGCTGCCAGGGGCATAATTATACGTGCCCATGTTTACCGGATCGGTTACGATCAGCCCGGTCTGTGTATGATAAACAACTTCAAAGCGGCCATTAGCTGATATGAATTTCACATGATAGGCAGCGTCAAGCTCCTCTACTTCATATCGATGATATCTTGCGCTGAACAGCTGCCATTTGCCGCATGCTGCAAGCTCAATCATCTCATCTAGCCGCTCAGGGGCCTCTCCATACTGATTCAGCACATTTCGAAAATAATGAAGCTCTTCAGTGATGTACGCGAGCTGCTTGACATTTCGGTCAAACGTATCAAAAAACAAATCAAATTGCTTATGTCCGTGCAGAATTTCAGGATTACTCTCCAAATCATGCATCATTCGAGTAAGGATCGCGTGAGCTGCAATCGCTTTGGAATGATCAAATACATACCATTTTTGATACTCTGAACGAATTTGTTTGTGCTGTGCCGAGAGCTCGGAAAAGTATGCCTCTGTTAAAAAATCAGCTTTGATATCAACAGGCACAATGGGATATGCCAAGTTTTCTTGATAACGATGATATCCAAACGTAGATACTGTGATTGCGATAAATAAGAGTACGATGATGGCAGTCCTTTTTGGTATCCGTTTTTTGATTACTGTATTAATTTTTCAACCCCACCTTTATGCGGTTATATTGTTGGATTTCTCTTTATTGTATTTTTTAAGAGATATCACCAGTGTGTAATATATAAACCATAGGCTTAATGCTCCTGTAATCATGAGTATTCCTATCGCTAGATCATAGGGATAGCCGTAAAATCCTATGCTTGTCGGCCTTACTTTGAGGAGCAAAAGCCAGAAAGCAGCCGCAGCCGCGCCATAACCCATCCAAGATAGGATAGATCTTGAAAGACTCTTGGCATAGAATGATTTTTTTCGAAATCTCCTTATTAGAAAACCAAGAAAAACGATCCCTGCCAACAAAAGTGCAATGGACAAGATACCGAGTGTTTTTCCAAATGTGAACGGTGCGGAGTTGAAGTCAGGTTCATATCCCAAAAGAATTGCTGAGATGCCCTCGACGATTGTCAGCTGTATTTCTGGATGAAATTCACCGAGCAATAGCGTAACACCCAGGTCTTGCTCGGGTATAAACAGGATGGCAGAAGCTGATCCGACACCATCTCCGGTTTTATAAAAGATTTTATTTTGGTGCAATGGTTTGGTTTCAAAACCGCTGGCTGTATATAAGGCGTCAAAGAGCTCCGTGGAAACATGATCTGTTCTGGAATCTGCGATGCTTTGAGAATTCATGAGAGGGTGCTCTGTAAAACCTAATTGAGCGGACAGGAACTTGCTGAGGTCCTCAATTGTGCTATATAACCCACCGTCCGGATCTTGCGCGCTGCCAAACGCTTCAAAAGACCGGTTGATGTGTACTTTTTGTGTGAAAAACCACGTATATTCTTTTGCTAGTCGCGAATCTGCAAATTGATTAAGCTTGGTTCCGAAGACCGTTTCTTTCATCTGAAGCGGATCGAGAATGTTTTGTTGGATATAGTCGTAATAACTTAGACCAGATACATATTCAATAACAAGTCCTAATATATCATAGCAGCCATTACAATAGTTTCCTGATTGGCCTGGTTTCTGTTGAACCTCGATTGTTTTAAACAAACGTACATAGTCTTCCAGTGAATCCCGAGCTTTCCGTTCCGCAAAAATAAGGCCATCGGTTTGAAAGGAGCCAATCCCACCAGCTGAATGGGTTAAAAGATGTCGCAAAGTTATTTGGTCGCTAAGTTTTTCTTGTTTAAAGCGGAACCAAGGGATATAGGTGCGGATAGGTTCATCCAAATGTAATAGCCCCTCATCCTGCAGTTGATAGATGGCTGATGCTGTAAATGATTTAGTAACTGAAGCGATAGAATATACCGTTTTCTCATTAGGCATTTGATTCGTCTTCTTGTCAATTTTTCCGTATCCTTGCGATCGGATCAGCTTATCCTGATAGGTAATTCCGAATACACCACCAATTATGTTGTTATTCTGCATTTGCTCGTTGAAATAATCTTCCGCCAACTTCAATCTCTCTTCACTAATCCTTTTTTCATCTAATTCCCGAGCTAAAGCATTTGAACTAAAAGGGTTTATTAAGATAAAAAGCACAACACCTAACAAGATTGATTTGATCCCTCTCATCTTATAATATCCTCTCCTTGTTGTGTTTCTATTGCATTTGACTATGTAATACGAACAGTCATAGCTTATTGTTTCAATGTAATTCCAATACTGGTTATCTTTTTCAGATTTAGCTGATGGAATTGATGGTGCAGAAATCGAATTACAGCAGATTGTAGTTTATTGACAATGCTGTATATTCTGTGTATGCTGTTAATGTATCAGATACACAGTTTATTTTCAACGTGATTTTGGAGGTTTTATGAAGATCATAATTACCAATACTTCCGATTTACCGATTTATCAGCAAATTAAAAATCAAATTAAACAAGCGATCCTCCAAGAAGAATTGCCAGAAGGCGAAATGTTGCCCTCGATTCGTGCATTAGCCAACGATTTGCAAGTTAGTGTACTAACTACGCGAAGAGTTTACGATGAATTGGAGTCAGAAGGGTTCATCACTACAAGAGCGGGCAAAGGATCATTTGTTGCCAGAGAAAATGTCGAACTATTATTGGAATCTAAACGGCGTATGGTCGAAGTAAAACTGGCTGAAGCCTGGGAAACAGCGCGTATGCTTGGTATAGGGAAAAGTGAGATTTACGCGATGATGGATTTGTTGTTCGAGGAGGAAGACGAATGAAACCTATTCTGGAGGTTGAAGGATTAACGAAGCAATTGGGCGGATTCAAATTGGAAAACGTTAGTTTTTCAATAATTGAGGGATGCATAACCGGTTTTATAGGTGTAAATGGTGCTGGAAAAACAACCTTTATTAAACTTTTACTAGGATTAATTCAAAAGGATGCAGGAGATATAAAGTTTTTTGGGCAGAGTATTCAAAATAATGAGCGAGATTTCAAAAATCGAATCGGCTTAGTGTTAGATGATGGCTATTTCTATGATGATTTAACATTAACAGAAATGAAAAATGTGATTGCTGCCTCTTATAGCAGCTGGGATAATCGTTTGTTTAACAGAAATATCGAACGCTTTGGTCTGCAATTGAATCAAAAGATTGGCACTCTATCTAAAGGGATGCGCATGAAGTATGCTATTGCACTCGCTATTTCCCATCAGGCTGACTTATTGATTATGGATGAGCCAACAAGTGGATTAGATCCGCAAATTAGAAAGGAGCTTATGGATATTTTACTCGAGTATGTCGGAGAGGGCAAAAGTGTTTTCCTATCTTCTCATATTACCTCCGATCTGGATAAGATTGCAGATATGATTATTTTACTTCATGATGGCCGGATTATTTTGAGTGAGGATAAAGATCTTTTACTAGATATGCATGGATTGGTTAAAGGAGATAAGAATGAACTGAATGATCAAAGCAGATCCTTGTTTTTAACTATAAATGAAACTGGATATGGATTTACCGGCTTGACTACGGATAAAGAAAAGGTAAGGCGACAAATGAAAAATGTGTTGATAGAAAGGCCATCCATTGAGGATATTATGTTGAGTTACATTAAGAGGTGATGATATGATATATCATTTGGTGAAAAAAGATTTATTTTTAGCAAAAAAATACTGGATCGTATTGTTTATTGCAGCGTTGGTACTTCCTGTTTTTATCCAAACAAAGCTGTTGGCTGGCAGCGAATTCCTTTCCTTTTTTTTAAGCACGTTATTTATCGTATACTTGCTGTTTAACAGTGTATCCATGGCGGAAGATAAATTTCGGGGTGCCGCTTATTTATGTGCAACTTCCTATACAAGAAACAAGCTAGTAATCTCCAAATATATACTCATTGTTGTACTTTTTGGAGGATGCTTTATCCTCTACACGCTCACAGCTTTATTATCTCCGATTGAGATGCGATTTCTAAATCTTTATGATATCGGGTTAGCGATGCTTATCCTTCATATTGCATTCGGTATTATTATTCCTGTCCAATATCGTTTTGGGTATGAGAAGTCCAAATATATTTTCTTTTTCATGATTTTTCTTACTCCGTTCGTCATGCCGAATGTTGTCAAGGTACTACAAAATAACAGTATTGATTTTGCTGCAATTCCGATTTCCCAACCTATGCAGGGGCTTCTCTTTGTTCTGCTAGCATGTGCAGTAGGTGCAATATCTCTTTCTTTATCGAGTAGAATTTATGCTTCCCATGATTTGTAAAAAAGCACTGGGAGGGGAGGAGACTTAGATGAAAGAGAAGCATACTTTATTTGGAATCATTCTTGCAATTGTGTTTATCGGGCAGGTGATGAACAAGAGTTATTTAGCCGTATTTCCGCTTATTGGGGCTGTTGCTTTTTTTATTAGTGCTTGGAAGCTGAAGGAATAAGAATGGTTACATGACGTCTCAAACAGGAGGCGTTTTTTTTCTTTTTATCGATTGATTTTTCAATTAGTTGGGATGAACCACATCAGGAATGTATAATAGTGGTATTCAAACATTACGGACGGAATGGAAGTGAGTACGTGCCAAACAGTATTTTGCTGGTAGAAGATGATAGTGATATTAGTAAGCTGGTTAAAAGTCATTTGGAGCTGGAAAATTTTAAAGTGCTTACTGCGTTTGATGGCGAGGAGGCTATCGCTCTTCTTCAGAAAAATAAAGTGGATTTGATTTTGCTGGATTTAATGCTTCCTAAAATAAGCGGTATGGATGTATTGAAACAAATAAGAGTAAATAGTTTAATTCCTGTACTGATTATTTCAGCGAAAGGAACTGACATCGATAAAGCTTTAGGGCTCGGGTTTGGAGCCGATGATTATATAAGCAAGCCTTTTTCCATGATTGAGCTGACCGCCAGGGTGCATGCTGCTATACGGAGGGCAACGCAATATGTTCCGAGAGAGGAACAATCCAAACCTGCTCCTCTTTACTTCAAGGAGCTCTCCCTAGACCCTGATACTTTTTCTGCCCAAGTTAAGGGGAAGTCCATCCAGCTCACTTCGAAGGAATTTCATATATTAAAGCTCTTTATGACGAACCAAAAGAGAGTGTTTACAAAGGAGCAGATTTATCATTTTATTTGGGAAGATGACTATTATGGAAATGAAAATGTAATCAATGTACATATCAGAAGGCTTCGGGAAAAAATTGAAGAGGATCCGTCAAACCCCCAATATATTCAAACGGTTTGGGGAATCGGATATAAATTGGGTGAGTAGCTTATGATCGTTGTATTAAGTGCAATTACTGTATGCTTAGTTATCCTTAATGGCTGGCAATACCTTTCCAGAAGAAAATTGAACTTGAGTCTTCATGAAATTAGTGATAAATTAACTGACATTTTGGAAAAAGAGTCCTCAGAAAAAGTGTTTCTTCAAACAGACCAAAAGCATATTCAATTTTTCCTTATTCAAATTAACCGTCTCTTGGATTATAACCAAAAGGTAATTGCAGACTATGCAAGGACAAAGGACAGTTTAAGAAAAATGCTCTCCAATATGTCTCATGATTTAAAAACTCCACTGACTGTTGTTCTAGGGTATACGGAAAAATTAAAAATGGATCAAAGCCTGGTGGGGAAAGAGCGGCATGAAGTTGTTTCAAACCTCCATCAAAAAACGTTAAGTGTCATAGCCCTAATGAACAAATTTTTTGACCTGGCCAAAATTGAATCAGATGATTATGCCATTCCTCTAAGCAAAATATCGATCAATGAAATTTGCCGGAAAAATGTTTTGGGATTTTATGAATGGTTACAAGCAAAAAATCTTCAGGTGGAAATTGAAATTCCAGAACAGCCTTATTATATCCTTGGGAACGAAGAAGCGTTAAATCGCATCCTTAACAATTTAATTTCTAATTCCATTCGGTACGGAAGTGATGGCGGAGTATTTGGTTTGACGCTTCGAGAAGACGGGAAAAACATAGCGATAGACATTTGGGATAAAGGAAAAGGAATATCCGAGGTCCATCAAGCCCGGGTTTTTGATCGGCTATATACGTTAGATGATGCAAGAAATCCACAATTTCAAGGCAGCGGCCTAGGGTTAAGCATTACAAAACGATTAACAGAAGCTATGAAAGGTTCGATCCATCTAAGCAGTAAGCCGTATGAAAAAACGGTTTTTACTTGTGTATTAAAACGAATTACATATTAATTAACGGAAGTCAAACTTGATCGCAGTGCACTCCTTTTCTATTGCTGGTTACCCTCTCCCCAATGAATCGAGTGCTTAAGAAATTTGTAAGGAATGAGAAAGAAATAAGATAATGATGTTCCTTATGATGATACTAAAGGGAGGGAATGCAATGAGCGACGTAGTTCGAACAATTGGGTTAACAAAAATAACAAAAGGCAAAGAGCTCGTTTCCAATATAAATCTTCATATTAAAAAAGGAGAAATATATGGATTTCTCGGACAAAATGGAGCAGGGAAAACAACTATTATGAAAATGCTGACTGGCTTGATGATTCCGACAAGTGGAGAAATACAATTGTTTGGCCGCTTGCTTACTGAAAAATCGAAGGCTGCTTTAAACCGGGTCGGCAGTATTATTGAATATCCTATCTTTTTCGATCATTTAACAGCATTTGAAAATTTAAAGCTTCATTGTGAATACTTAGGTTTTTACGATGATAAATCGATAAGAGAAGCCTTGGATTTAGTTCACTTAAAAGGAATTGATAATAAGCAGGTGAAGGACTTCTCGCTCGGGATGAAGCAGCGGCTGGGGATTGCCAGAGCAATCATTACGAAGCCGGAACTTATTGTTCTGGACGAACCAATCAATGGGCTTGATCCGATAGGAATCAAGGATGTGCGAGATTTAATTTTAATGCTGAATAAGGAATACGGCATTACGTTTCTGCTTTCAAGTCATATTCTAGGCGAGATGGAGCTGGTTGTGGACAGAATTGGGGTTATTCATAACGGAAGTTTAATAAATGAAGTCACTTTGGCTGATATTCGAGAGCAGCGAACGGAATATATAGAGCTAATAACTACGAATGTTGAAAAGACCGTTTATTTACTTGAAACTGAATTGCAGATTTCTAATATGAAAATTATACAAGATCGCAAAATCCGAATTTATGATAAGACACAATCACAAAATGCTATTTCTAAATTGCTAGTATTACATGACGTAGAGATAGAAGGCATCCAAAAGCATACGAGTTCATTGGAAGACTATTTTTATAAGCAAATTAATGGGGGTGGCAATAGTGAATAGACTGGTAAGACTGGAATGGAAAAAGTTAAAGCAAAAATCTATTATGGGCGAGGTCATTATTTACTGGTTTATTCTTCTGGGGCTGCCGGTTTTTTTTGTGAAAGTTGTAAGTGCTGATTTTGGTCAGAGCTTTGATTCTTTATTTGAGCTTATCCAATCGATACAAAGAGGAATTGTCCTGCTTGGAGCGTCGCTAATCAGCCAGGTTTTCATAGATGAATATAAAAATAAAACGATCTCGCTTTCCTTCGGATATCCGATTAGCAGAAAAAAACTGTTCACGGCAAAAGTAATCTTTATCGCCTTTTTCATTTTTTTAACTACCATTGTCTCTTATCTATTGACAGGAGCAGCAACCTTTTTAATGAATCAAATGTTTCCTTTTGTTTATTTTTCAATAACGGGATCGAATTTGGTAAGTTACTTTAGCGGTATGATTACCGGATCATTTATGGTTACGCTAATTAGCTTTATTCCGCTTTTCTTCTTTGCCATTTGGAGAAGAGCAACGATTCTCACTGTAATCTGCGCCGTAACAGCGATGAATTTACCAAACTTTTCATCGATTTTTCAGTTAAATAGCGAGCTTATTGTAGTCATGTTGTGTGGAATAGGAGCATTGAGTTTATTTCTTTCTATAAAAACAGCAGAAAGTGTAGGAGAGGTCTAGATAGCTTATGGATAAAATGAAACACCTTTTGAAAGTGAAGTATGATCTGGAGGCTGCTAAGATTGTACCGCAGCGCGGCGGCTGGGCGGCACTAGCCTTTAAGGTATACAGCGGCGATGGTTCGTTCTTTTTGAAGGTTTATGAAAAAAGCCGGGCGTCGACACCGAAGTGGACGGCTCTCATTGATCAATATGTTCCAATAACGGTTTGGCTTATGCACAATAGCCAATTGAGAGGCAGACTCCCCGTACCCGTACTAACCCAAAACGGCGATTATAAATGTGAAGATGATGAAGGAATCTACTTGCTGTATGAATATATCGAAGGCGAAACGGTTGGTGACAAGGAATTAACGGGAGATCAGGTTGAAGAGCTGTCAAAAATGATTGCAGAGCTTCATTTGTATGGGGAAGAAATCCCTGTGGAAACGAAAGCTATTAAGGAAGACTTTGCAGTTCCTTTTTTGGCTCAGATGAGGACTGTAGTAGATCAGGCGATTGACGAGCTGCCTTATGAAGTACGGGAATTAATACAATCTCATATGGTACAGCTCATGAAGCTGATGGATTCCATAGAGAAACTGTCTGCAGATTTGATGAAAAGAAACTTAAAAATGACGTTGTGTCATACCGATCTCCATAATTGGAATCTGATGCAATCCAGCAGCCGGCAGCTGATGCTGATTGACTGGGAAGGGCTAAAGCTGGCACCTGTTGAAGCCGATCTGATGTTTTTTATTGATAAGCCTTACTATCATGCATTTATGACCAACTATCGCAAGGTCCATAACGAATTTGCAATCAACCCCGATGTGCTGCAATTTTATCAGGACCGGCGCAAATTAGAGGATATTTGGGAATTTATAGAACAGATCTTATTTGACCGGCAAGACGCTCAGGAACGAGCTGAAACTATCAGTCATTTGAGCAGAGAGATACGTGAAATTAATAGCTGATTGGTTATCAAGTTAAGTATGCACGACGCTCTCGAAGTTTTCTGCAAAGCCTACTGCTCTAAGCTAAAATAGCTTAGAACAGCAGGCTTTTTTCTATATGAAGTTATTGTGCTTCTACGCCGTTATTTGCTGCGTTTCTTTCATTTGATTTGCGAAGCAGTAAATATTCCATTAACAGCTGTTTCATATGATGACATTAGCGCTTTTAGCATATAATCTGCAAGTCTGTGAAAAATCAAATAATGTTAATATTTGTGCAAAATGAAGACTATTAAAAGAGGACAGACTAATGAAAAATCAACGTCCATAAATATGGATTGCTTCGATTAAGTTGTTTTGGACATTTATACTCAATCCAATTTTAGATATCATCATAGTGAATAAAGCAATTACTAAGGCTGTTGATTCATTGTGGCAACCCAAACTTGATCACAGTGTACCCCTTTTTTATTACTCGTTACCTTATCCACAATGGGGCGACACTCTCATTATTACGCGTTAGAAATTTAGGAGAATGAAAGAGGACAAATCAATGGATATTTCAAGCATGCAAAAATATGCCAAGCAGTTCAGTGAGGAAAAGGGATTCGGTGTCAATACGATCCAGACCCGAACCTTGTATTTACTGACGGAAGTGGGAGAGCTGGCAAAGGAAGTTTTAAGCATTTCATTTTACCCGACGGAGGAAAAGGTGCGGCTCGCTAAAGAAAATATAGGCCTCGAAATGTATGATGTGATTTTTAATATTTTAGATCTCGCAAACCAGCTGGAAATCGAATTGGAAGAGGCCTGTCAAAAAAAGATGGAGCTCAACAAGCATAGAATTTGGTATGAATGATAAACCAAGCCGAGCAGCAGCAAAGAGCCGCTTGTCCTGCAGGCAGGAATGGCGGCTCTATTGTTAATTGTCC
>NZ_JAZHCT010000036.1:0-56165 GCF_036541265.1 Paenibacillus sp. IITD108
AAAAAGGGGCCCTGTCATATCCATGACCATGGGCCTCTTTTCAAAAGACGGCGTATCCGTTTATCCTTGCATTAGCTTTTCAACAATCGCTATATCTGCTGATTTGCTGCCAAGCGCCCCGTGATAGCTTCCCTCAGCCCGCTCACCGTGATAATCTGATCCTCCTGTAATCAGCACATTGTATACTTGTGCCAGCTGCGAATAACGGCGTTCTGCCTCAGTATCATGATCAGAATGATAGGCCTCTATGCCTAGTGCGCCCCCCTTTTGCAGCAGCTCCTCTACTAGTCTGTCGTTATGATATAGCCCTGGATGAGCAATTACACTTACACCGCCCGCATCACGAATCCAGTCAATCGCTTCAAATGGCGTAATGCGCGGTACGGCTGCATAAGCTGCGGCGCCGGCTGCCAAATATTCGTCAAACGCTTCTCTAATCGTCTTTACAATACCCCGCTTAACGAGCACCGCAGCGATATGCGGTCTGCCGATAGATTTTCGCTTATCATCTTTCGATCCTGTCTGGCTATCATGATCAGCGTTTGCCGCCTCCATGTGAACATCCTCTAAAGTTATCGCAATGCCCATTTTGTTTAGATTGCCGATTATGATTTCATTACGCTTGCTTCTCGCATTCCGCTGCTCTTGCAGTCGGGATTGAAGCACAGCATCTTCAAGTTTGATGCCATAGCCCAGTATATGAATTTCAGAGCCGTTTATTGCGGTGCTTATCTCAACGCCCGGCACTATGCGGATACCCAGCCTGTTCCCTTCCTCCTGAGCCTCCGCAACGCCTGCAGTCGTATCGTGATCAGTAATGGCAATTGCCGACAAGCCCAATCGGCTTGCCAGCTGCACAACCTGAGCCGGCTGCAGCAAGCCGTCCGAGGCCGTCGTATGAACATGCAAATCAGCTCTGTTATGTAACTTACTGTTTAATTGTTCCATCTATAAACCCTCCTCTTGCGCATTACTACTATAAATCAAGAAGCCTGCGACTAATATTATAGCCGCAAGCTTCATAATTCCACTATTATTATATTAACACTAACGACTCATAAATATCATTTTCTTTTGCGGCTGTTTTTTACAAGCGTCATGCGCCTCGAATGCCGCAGCCACGAATAGTAGGACTTAAGGTCACGTAATTCAATCGTTTCAGACATTCTGCCCAGAAAAGTAACAACGACCATCTGATGCAGTGGATTTCCGATAATATCAGTTTCAGTCAACGATGTTGCGAACTCAGCAACAAATACTAAATCATCGTCAATAACATAAACATCCTCTTCATTGCGATAATATGGCGCTACCCTGCCCTGTTTCAAGCAATCCCATATATATTTTGCAATATCATCATAGCCGGTTTTCTCACCTTCAATGCGATCCTGCCAACGTTCGCGGGCATGATTCGTAATAATGACATCTACAACCTTCTTATCGCCAAGCTCAATATGAAAGGATTCATAAGTATTCCATCTGCTCGTCATTTTATCCTTCAATTCGCAACACCTCCTTCCAAAGAACCGGGTCTTTTTTCCTATTCTTTTTATTCCATTCTATCATGATTGTCTAATAATTCAATAAACTTTTCGCATTCCTGCTAAACTATTTCCATTTATGGAACCCTTTCATGGCTCAAAGAGATTAAACGGCTCCGCCGTCCTTTGGACAGGCACGTTTACCAACGAAATTTAAAACAGGTATAGGGAAAAAACATATACTTTCTAGTATTCAAAAAAAAGCACCCCATCAATATAACTGATGAGGTGCCTGTAAAAGGCTACATGCTATAAAATTTTGATTTTTCTTCTGTATCTTTCGTATATTCGGTCTTCAGTTCATTGCGGTAAGAACGCTCAATTTTGCGTACATAAGGCAGCTTGCCCAGCTGCTTTAAAGCTTCCTCCGCCCTGTCAGCATTCATATATATAACGACATAATGCAGCTTTTTGGACATATAATGAACCGAGCCAAAACGCTCTAGGCTTTTTGCCGCTTTCAAATCACTTACCCAAATAATGTACCCTGTACGTTCAGGTAGCATTGCCCCACTCCTTAAATATGCAAATGTTAGCCGCAG
This sequence comes from Paenibacillus sp. IITD108, assembly GCF_036541265.1. Lineage (NCBI taxonomy): Bacteria > Bacillati > Bacillota > Bacilli > Caryophanales > Paenibacillaceae > Paenibacillus > Paenibacillus sp. IITD108. Next base: position 2,084 of record NZ_JAZHCT010000036.1, read on the forward strand.
CCGCCGCTTCCGCAGCCGCATGAGCCGCCGCTACCACAGCCGCCCAATTTTTTTTCATTGCTTGGCACTTTAATGTTAGCGGATACAGAGCCTGCGATCATAGTTGCTATATCATGCAGCATCTGATCCACAACGAGCTCTGATGCTTTGAATTTGCTTACGCTTTCGATTGCTCCCAGTTCGCGCTCAATTTGCTTTACTTTATCCTTTGCAGAATGATAGTCGGGATGAAATCTTCCGAAGCGCTCGCACTCGGCAAAAAATTCCTTCGCTTTTTCGAATTTTTTACTTACCTCCATAACCTGAGCATCTTCAAAAACAACTTTCTTCCAATATAAATATTCAGCCACTTCAGCGGACTGATTAATGGAGTCTCCTAAATCATAGGCGCTCATTAAGAGCGATGCCATATCCAATGATGCTGTGCCGATTGGCGCATTCGTTTCTTGCGCTTCATATACGCGCTCAGCAGCAAACATTATACCACCTCATTTCAAAATCATTTACTTATTAATCATATCATATATACTTTATGCCTGAATAGCAGGAATTAAGAGGATAACCGCTAAAGGCGATATGGCTAGAGCGATTCAGGTGCTATTAATTGCATCTCATTCCACTGATCAGACCGCAGCCAAACCAGCTGTTCGGCTGCAGGATCCGCTGTATCTCGATCATCTGCCCAGTGGCCTGCAACACGCCATTCATCGCCGGCAAGCTCCGTATACAAAGGAATAAACAGACGCGGCTTGCCCGAATATTGTATAAGCACCTCTGTTTTCCAAAGAATAGCTTGTTCAATCAGCTCTTTTTTTGTTGAGCTGTGATACGCCTGATATTTTCCGGTCCACATTGAAGGCAGATTCAGCAAGCCATTTTTCAATTCCATTCTTGCCACACTCTCTTCAGACCAAGAATATTGCCGCAAGTCTAATTGAGCAGCGAACAAAAACTGAGCTATATCAGACTCTACAAAATTCACCTCATAGGTCAGCTCGCCAGCCAGCTGCGCTTGAAATTGCGGGTATTGCTGGCCAGCAGAATAAGTGCGCTCCTCTGCATTTTCCTCACTCATCCATTCCGCAAGCATAGCCGCTATGGAGGCAGGAAGCGTTCCAGCATGATGCTGCAGCAGCTGTATAATATCCGACCGCTTGCGACCGTATTGAGCTGCCCGAGAAAGCGACTCTTTAGTTAATCTATAAATTGCCATATGATCGTCGTGCACATATTCCGCTACCAGCTCAAGCTCCCATCTAAGTAAAAAATAATCAGCAGGCACTAAAATTTCTCCATTTGCCTGTACGATCACTTCGCTGCCGGAATATTGCCCCAACAAGCGTTTTCGAATGTAGGTTTGCTTGCTCTTAACGTCATAAATTGAATCAAGCCAGCCGCATTGATGAAGTAATTGATGATAAGCAATTACTTCGGATGAATTGTACCAATGCCCGCAATCCAGCTGAGTGTAGGCAGCCGCTTCGCCTGCATTAGTATTTTTAGTATTACTGATCGCCTGATCAAGGACAAGCGTCTGCAGCTGGCTGATCCGCTCATTTGGCGGCATTGCCAGCCAGCTGTGCAGCTTTGCCATGTTCCAGCTTAAGGCCTGTTCGCTTCTAGCAAGCAGGCCAAGAGACAGCGCGGCAGCAAGCAAGAAAGCAACTGCATTGGAAGGCTGACTGCCCGATGCAGCAAGCCCAATGGCTTGCAAAGCATTATCTTTCATATCGACAGCAGCCGCTAAACGCTTTGCAACAGGCAGCGGCAGCAAGCCCTTGCTAGTAAATTTGAGCCCGGAGCGACCCAATTCGGCCAGCATGCTGAGCATCTGCCGATCCAGCGGACGCGCTCCTGCCAGCACCTCGCCTGCTCCCCACAGCGCAAGCTCCTGATCAGCTTTCAGCGGACGAGCAGCACACGGAAAAAATATAATATGCCAGCTTAAAAAAATGTCCGTTGGCATCAAGTAATGCCTCTCGCCCCATACCCTTTGAAGCGCAAACAAAATGCCAGCGCCTTCCAGCTGCTTAAGCCCGATCATACATTTTACACCGGATTGCTTCGTTTCCTGCATTAATCGCTCCATAAGCTGCTGTTCTTCAATGGGCTGCACACCGCAAACATTCATATAGGCTGGCAAAACCATCCTTGCTTCCGCCTCCAAATAAAATGCGGCTCGCTTAGCAGCCTCAGCCTGAATAACCGCTTTATGCCATTGCTCATTTTGCCGCAACGCTTTTCTCCATATATGATAAGATCCGATCTCTTCAACTCTGGCTGCACATAATTTTGCCAGCATATCAGACAAAAGCATCAATAATCACCCTTAATCTATACCTTTTCTTTAAGCTCTACCCGTTCATACTGATACCCCTGCTCAAGCATAAAGAGCTGGCGTTTCATTGCAAATTCCGTCTCTTTCGTTCGATCGGTAACAAGCGTATAGAACCAAGCTTCATTCGTACCTTGCTTAGGCCTTAGCAATCTGCCGATCCGCTGAGCCTCCTCCTGTCTGGAGCCAAAGCTGCCGGATAGCTGTATCGCAACGCTCGCATCCGGCAAATCAACAGCCAAATTAGCTATTTTAGATAAAACGAGCACTCGAATTGCCCCTGATTTGAATTGATCAAATATTTTCTGCCGCTTTTCATGGCTTACCTCGCCAGTCAATAGAGGTGCTTGCAGCAGCTGGGCCGCCTCGCTAAGCTGTGACAAATATTGCCCGATAACGAGCGTTTGCTTATCCGCATGCTTTTCTAAAAGCTGCCGTACAACCGTCAGCTTCTCTGCATTTTCCGAAGCGATACGCAGCTTCTCGCGCGCTCCCGCCTTCTCATACTTCATTTGCACAGCTTTATCCAGGGGCACCCGGATTTCTGTACAATGAACTTCGGCTATAACCTGCTGCTGCTCCGCATTTTTCCAATTCATGTCATATAGCTTAGGGCCGATTAAGGAATAGACATCTTCAGCGCAGCCGTCCTCACGTATTAAAGTCGCCGTCAGCCCTAATCGCCTAGTCGCTTGTATATCGGCTGTCATGCGGAATACAGGAGCAGGCAGCAGATGCACCTCATCATAAATAATGATTCCCCATTCCCGCTCGGTAAAAAGCTGCATATGCGCAAAATCAGCAGTTTTGGAACTGCGATGAGTCAAAATATTGTACGTAGCAATTGTGATCGGCCGAACCTGCTTGCTTCGTCCGCAATATACGCCAATATCCTGCTCAGTTAAAGTTGTTTTGTCGAGCAGCTCTTGTTTCCATTGCTGTACAGAGGTAGAGCTGGAGGTCAATATTAGCGCAGCCTTGCGTAAGCTTGCCAACGCCGCAATGCCAACAACCGTTTTGCCCGCTCCGCAGGGTAAAACGGCAACACCGCTGCCGCACAGCAGCTCTGTTTGATGCTTCCATCTTGCCAGCGCTTCCTGCTGGTAACTGCGCAGCCTGAAGCTAACGCCGCTCCGCGTTGTCGTCCGCAGCTGCACCGGCAAATCTTCCCCCGCTATATAGCCCGCTTGATCGATAACCGGAAAGCCGCTTCGCGTGAGCTCTTGTTTAATGAGCCCGCGATCTTCAGCATTAACTACGAAACGGCACTCATTGATTGATGATACAGCCCACTTATGTACCAAGCTCATTAATGGCGCAGTATGCAGCAAACTGGAATCAAAAGCCAATATAAGCCTTTCCTTATCATAATACAGCACTACTTTGCCAAACCTGTTCAACCATGCCCGTATCATCGCTTCTGCCTTAAGCGGCAATCCGTTCGTACTGTTTCGTTTCATCCACTCGAGCATATCTCGTTCATTTTCACCCATGCTCACTGCATTCCATAAAGATAGCGCCGACAGCTTGTAAAGATGGATCGTTCCGGCTTTATGGAGCAGCTCTGTCCAAGCGTTTAATTTTTCTCTTGCCACAGCAGCATCAGGATGTGCATGATTAAGTAATATGGTCAAATCCGATTGGACGGTAATTGCGCCTGCCGAATAGGTCATTTTCCTTACATTCGCTCCCTCTCTAATATCCCTTATTATCCAGTATGAATAGTTGTTGCGAAATTTATGCTCTTTGGCATATCCAAATTATTATGATTTCAGTTATGATATGGTATAGTAATGACAATCAGAAAACTTTTACTCATTATGCAGGAGGTTTCCTCTAATGAAACAATATATCGTTTTTATCTTATTTACTATATTGCTTGCCAGCTGCTCCAGCCAGACAAGCTCCAAGGTTGACATGCCTAAAGCTAATCAGTGGTATACGGTATCCAGCTTTGTCGATGGAGACACCTTTCATATTCAAAATGGCGATAAAACAAATACAGTTAAGCTTTTATCACTGGAAGTGCCGGAAATCAAAAATACACCTGATGATCTTAAGCATTTAGGACTGCAGGCTGCACTGTTCACTCGCACCCAATTAGAAAATTCAAAAGAAGTAAAACTTACCTTTGATAAACAGGCAGTTAATGCTTTAGGACAATTAGAAGCAATCGTTGAGCTGAGAGATGGCAGAATTCTTAATGAGCTGCTGCTTGAGGAAGGATTGGCGACTGTTGTCATTAACGAACCTAATGTGAAAATGGAAAATATTTACAAAGGAATTGAGCAAACAGCCAAGCAAAATCAAAACGGCATTTGGCGCTCAGGCACAGAAGCAGGAAATGTGGATATCCCTGTGAAAAAAGCGGATGAATTAGGAATTCGTATTTGGGTTGATAAAGAGGATGAGCTCGTCGTAATTACGAATATATCGCAAAACAGCATCGAGCTTGACGGATGGAAGCTCGTTAGCGTAAAAGATAACCAAACCTTTGTTTTTCATGATTATGCACTGGAGGCCAATAGTTCCGTACAAATCGCTTCAGGAAAAAATGCTGTTAATAAAAAGAGCTCCCCAAATACATTGATTTGGGAAGCAGATAATATCTGGCATCTTAATGAAAAAGATCCAGCAGAGCTGTATACGGACAAAAATGAACTGGTGGCTGTGTGGGAGGATAACTAAATTCATTTGAACGAAAGCCTTCAAGCTGATGCACATACAGCTGGAGGCTATTTGTGCTCGGCGCAGTAGCTTTCCGCCATGCCGATTAGCAAACGGGCGGAATATGCGATTGCCCGCTCATCAATATCAAACATAGGATGATGATGAGGATAGCTGGCGCCTGCCGCATCATTGCCCGCGCCTACAAACATAAAGCATCCCGGGATCTGCTGCAAATAATAGGAAAAATCTTCTGCAATTGTGATCGGTTGTGCTTCTATCGTATTCTCCTCGCCGAATTGCGCCCGCGCGACTTCAAAAAATCGCTGCGTCTCCTCCTTATTATTGACAAGCGTAGGATAGCCTTCTCTAAGCTCGTACTTATATTCAGTTTGGTACAGCGCGCATACATGCTGGATAACGTCTTCCAGCCTGTGCTGCATATATTGGCGCGTAGGCTCGTCGAAGGAGCGTATCGTCCCTTTTAATTGGCATCTCTCTGCAATCACATTAGGAGCAGAGCCTGCATGTATAGAGCCAATCGTTATGACGGCCGGCTGCAGCGGATTAACATTGCGGCTAACAATCGTTTGTACAGAGTGTACAAGAGCAGTCCCCGCAATAATGGCATCTACCGATTGGTGAGGCAAGCCGCCATGGCCCCCTTTTCCAAAAATATCAATTATAAATTCATCTGCTGTGCTCATAAATGCGCCGCTGACGGACGAACAGCTGCCTATATCCAGCGGTGTCCATAAATGTACCCCATATATAACATCAACCCCTTGCAGCGCTCCAGCCTTGATCATGCTTGCCGCTCCACCCGGGCTAACCTCCTCCGCAGGCTGAAAAATCAGCTTTCTTACGCCAACCCAATCCTTGTTGTCCTGGTAATAGGCAGCAATCGCTAATAATGCTGCAGTATGGCCGTCATGCCCGCAGGCGTGCATGACATTGCTGTGCTTTGACCGGTATGTACAATCTTTTTCATCTTGAATCGGCAAAGCATCTATATCCGCTCTAAGGGCAACGGTTGGTCCTGGCCTATGACTGTCAATTGTTACAATGATGCCGTGACCGCCTATATTGGTTAATGGCTGACAGCCCAGCTGCTCTAATTGTCCGGCAATCCATCTGGATGTCTCCGCTTCTTGAAAGGAAAGCTCCGGATATTGATGCAGATGTCTTCGCCAATTTATAATAAGCTCTTCAATGCGCCCCATAAATTGCTCTGCTTGCTTGCTCATTATCTTCCCCCTCCTTCTTCTGAATAAAGCATAAATGTAGATCTGGGATCCCATTGCTTCGTGTATGTATTTTAGCAAATAAATGCTTGAATATAAAAGGATGGCATCATAAATGGTCCTAAATGTACGTTTGTGATGAACATTTCTTGAAATTATTGTTTTTAACCGTCAATTGACCGCATCATAGGGTTGCGCGGAGTGGGGAAACATACTATCATGAGAAAAGACGATCAACCATGATAATTAGTTATAACTGGGAGGAAACACAATGATTATTGAAAATAGCGGCCTTAACGGCATTCAAACTGAACTTCATCACTTGGATGCTTCCACTGAAAAAGCTGGCTTCGTGCGCTGGCAGTGGGATTACTTCCGTGCAACATATGACCTTAAGCTTTCTGATCGCGCTTCCGGCTCAGATTACTATTTGCGCATTAATGCCAGAGCAATCGAAGGCAAGCTCGAAAATCCGCATGCTGTTCTTGAAATTGAGCATGTTTATATCGGACGGGCAACATTCCCTCATGGCTTGGAGTATGAATCGCTAGTTCCAGGACATATTATGGACACGGTGAAGCAGCGCTTGCAGCAGCTTGCCAAAGCATTAAGCTAATCGAACATAACCGCACTTATATGAATATGCATGGCTGCCCACAATTGCAGGGCAGCTTTTTAATATTTGAGCCTAAAATATTGGTGTACTGCATAGCTTTCAACTTGATCACGCTTATAAAAACAACGGCATTTCTCGAATTGAGAAATGCCGTTAGTCAATTATTTCAAACGAAGCTGCGGCTCTTCAACTGCTTCTTCTTCTTTGAAAGCTACACCTTCTACTTTTATGTTTACTTCGACTACGTTAAGACCAGTCATATTCTCAACTGACTCGCGAACGTTCAATTGAAGCTGACGGCAAACTTCCTGAATGGGAATACCATAGTGGACAATAATACGCAGATCAATGGCAGCCTCCAATTGTCCGACTTCGACCGATACGCCTTTCTGAACATTTTTACCGCTCAGACGCTTTGCAAGGCCCTCGGAAATACCACCGGACATAGCTGCTATGCCAGGAGTTTCCAGCGCAGCAAGTCCTGCAATTGTAGCTACTACATCATCAGAAATTCGAATCATACCCGTTTGAAGGTCTTCGGTCATGTCATTCACTCCTCCATTTACCATATACGTCCATTGTAATAGAACTGTGGGCCACAAGCAAGAACGAAGGCGGCTTTCAGCAATAAATATGACAATTGTCATGTAAAAACAAGCATTTATTGTATTTTTTAAATCATAAATAAATGAATCTTGTCCAAATTTGCATTATTTTTTACACGGTGCACCAACCTAACAAACCAGCCTATCCTCTTCCGCGAAAGCAATAAAAAAAACAGCCTGTATTAAAGGCTGCTCTTTCGATCCAATGCTTCATATAGCACTGCTAAATTCCGTTCCAGCCTGCTAATAATTTCTTTACCCGCTAATTCTCCAAGCAAGCCTGCTCGTACAGCGAAATCCACTTCGCGAGAAAAACCATACATTTGAGTATCTAACACTTCTTCATATAGCGGACATTGACGCGTCGTCAAGTTTTCCATTTGAACTTCGATTAGCTTCTCTATTTTACTAGCATCCTCTTGAAGAAGACGAAGCGCCTTCTCATGCATTAATATTGTGATTTCAGGCACAGACATCGTTTTCCCCCCTAAGTGCACATCCACTGTCTTATATATTTATATTAGTCGAAAACTTGTCAATACACAAGGACAAAACAAAAAAGCGCTTCTTTTTCGTAAGAAGCGCTCCTTTGCCATGACACTATTATTCAGAAATTACTTTTACATTCAGGTTATGCTTTGCAAAAACGGCTGACATTGCTTCTTTAGCTGCTTCTGCATCCGGACCGTGTACATGGAGCTCATAGGAATGACCGCCCACCAATGTAGTAAATAGTCCCAAAATACTTTTCACATCTATATATTTATTATCAGCCTGTAGAACGATAGATGATGTGAATTGACCTGCTGCCTGAGAAATTTCAACGATAGCTGCGTTATTGGACATGGGGGATCCCTCCATACTATTTTTAGTAAAGCTTTCCTTTGAAACCATGTTAACCTAAAACGTACTATCCTTCAAGAGAAATTTTATATTTTACAGCGGTTATCAGTATATATTCACAGGCTATAATGATTATGCTTAAAAGCATATTCACGCCTATTTCAAATGCTCAGGATTTAAATATTCCAGTTCCGGAATAACAAATCGTCCATCCTTGCGAATGAGCACATCGTCAAAATAAATCTCTCCGCCTCCGTACTCAGGACGCTGTATCAATACTAAATCCCAATGCAAGGCAGAGCGATTCCCATTATCGGTCTCTTCATAAGCCTGGCCTGGCGTAAAGTGCAGGCTGCCGTCGATTTTTTCGTCAAAAAGAATATCATTCATCGGATGCTGAATATAAGGATTAAAACCGATTGCAAATTCGCCTATATAGCGCGCGCCTTCATCCATATCGAATATTTCATTGATCCGCTTAGTATCGTTGCTCGTCGCTTCAACAATTTTTCCATCTTTAAATGTCAGCTTAATGTTCTCAAATGTCACACCCGATTGTACGCTTGGCGCATTGTACGTAATCGTGCCCTGTACGGAATCGCGCACTGGCGCTGTAAAGACTTCACCGTCAGGAATATTGCGGTTGCCTGCGCATTTTTTCGCGCCGATTCCTTTAATTGAAAAGGTTAAGTCCGTGCCAGGCGAAACGATGCGCACCTTGTCCGTGCGATTCATCAGCTGCTGCAACGGATCCATCGCCTTATCCATACGGGAATAATCGAGGTTGCAAACATTAAAATAAAAATCCTCGAACGCTTCTGTGCTCATATTGGCAAGCTGCGCCATCGATGCATTCGGATAACGAAGCACAACCCACTTCGTACGCTTCACTCGCTGCTCCATATGTACTGGGTTACGATAGATTTGATCATACAGTCGCATGTTAGCTTCAGGCACATCAGCCAGTTCATTGATGTTGTCTCCCGAGCGAACAGCTATATAGCCTTGCATTTGCTTCATTCTTTCCAAATCCAAGGACGACCATAGCTCCATTTGCTCTTTAGTGGCATGCATCAGCATAGTCCGCAAAACGGAGCGATCGCTTGTTTCAACAAAAGGCCTGCCGCCTCGCTTCGCCACTTCCTCAATCAAGCATTTGGCCAGCTCTACCTCTTTGCCTATCATATCAATCAAAACATTTTCACCTGGCTGTACATCAATTGAGTATTGCACCAAATTTTGTGCCAGCTTTTGTAATCTTGGATCACGCATTGTCTAATCTCCTTCCCGCTTGCATAACTAAAATTTCATAATATAATCGTATCACGATTTCATTAGCGCTGCATAGCATTGCTTGCTCGGCCGTCAAAGGAATGCAGATGCAGAACGGTTCTTCTTACTTCCTTCATCAGCTTGCCATCGCGCTCATATTGAAATTGTGTATACTCATTCAGCTTAAGCGGGAGCATGCGCGCTGTATCGATAACAACTGCAGTTGATGAGCTTACCTGCAGCGTGCCCAGCATAGCGGCCAGCTGCTCCTCGGAGCGCTTAAGCTCCTCTTCCCACTCTTTGGTGTGGCTGCCGCTGCCGTCTGGCAATGAGACAGCAATTTCCTTCAATTGATCCTTAAGCTGCTCCTCCCAGCGTTTTTTAGCACTCTCGCTTAGCTCATCCAATTTTATTTTTACTGTAGACGCAGATGTTTCCGGATCTTTGCCAAACTCAACGATAGAAGCCTCATAGTTATCCGCCTTCAGCTGTCTTAAAATTTGCGAAGGATGCGAATATTGCGATTTTTCGGCGCTGGACTGCACGGTCAATTGATTATGGTCGGTTACTTTCCCTTGAAAGGTAAACGGCTTCATCATAGAATAACCATCTGCTTCAATGGAAGTAGAGCCTGTGAATTCATAATGATCCGTTGCTTCCAGTCCCGCATAGGCCAGCGAAATCCAGTCCTTTGCTTCCAGCCTGGGCTTCATGATGCTGCAGCCTGCCAGCGCGATGCTGCTTGCAATGACGACGATGCTGACTAAAGCCTTTTTACGGTTCTTGCTTAACCATTTCATTACTGCGTCCTCCAATAGCTTTGTTCTGGTTATTCTGACAGAAAGCTTTCTGCTCCGCTGCAGACTTTCTCACTTCTGCCAATAGGCCAGTTACAATCTAGCATCCCTAGGCAAACCGTTCATTATTCCTTCCAATAGTAATTATTAAAATAAAAAAACGCCTGACGGCGTTCCTTCGATCGAACATATATAGTTTGACTGCTAGCTCTCCTATTGCTATTCCGCAGCTACAACGATCCTGTTGCGGCCCTTATGCTTGGCGTCATACAGGGCCATATCCGCCCGGTAAAACAGCGATTCTACGCTTATCTTCTCATGTGTGCTTTGCCATTCAGACACGCCGCAGGATACCGTTACTCGAGGATTCGTTTTGCTGGAAACCTGATCGCGTATTCGCTCGGCAATGACACGCGCCTGCTCAATGCCGATCTTCGGCAAATATATCGCTAACTCTTCCCCGCCCCATCTGGCTGCAATATCGCCTGATCGTATAGCGGTTTGTATAATGCTGCTAACTTGAACTAATATTTCGTCGCCAATGAGATGACCGAATGTATCGTTAATTTGTTTAAACAAATCAATATCAGCCAAAATTAACGAACCGCAGCTATCATAACGCTGCTTGTTAACGATTTGCTCATTCAAATAATGGCGCGCATGCAGCCCGGTCAAATTATCTGTAATCACCATGCGGCGCACTTCTGCATGCAGCGATGCATTGGCAATCGCCAAACCTACATGCGTGCTGATTACTTGCAGCAGCTTGTAATTTTCATAGGAAAAGTAGTTCGCAATGCGGTGTGCAATTAAAATAACGCCGATGACTTCTCCTTCTACAAAAATAGGGGCTGCAATTAATGAACGGGAATCTGTATTATCCATTAAAGTAGAAGAAACGGCGGAAGAATTCATATAATCAGAAATGATCAAAGGCTCTTTCGTACGATAAACAATGCCGCTGAATCCGTACTCGATCGCAAATTTGGTTTTGACAAGCATTGGCACATTGCTCGCCTTCACTTCAAAGGAATCGCTTTCCTTACTTAGCTGCAGTATACAGCAGTAGTCGGCTTGAAAAATCAACAACAGTTCATTCGTCGCGAATTGAAATATTTCTTTCAGGCTTAGCGATTGGTTGAGCCGCTTGGTCATCTCATTAATAAGCCTAAGCTCCTTAATAAGCATATTAGACTGCTCATACAGCTTTGCATTCTCAAATGCCGAGCCTGCCGTGTCCGCGAACAAGCGAATGATGTGCAAATCTGAATCATTCCAGTTATCGCTTGCGATTAAAATCTTAAGTATGCCATAAGCGGCCTGCTTGCCCGTCAGCGGCACAGCTATCGCGAGCTGACCGTTTGCATACGGTTCAATAACAGGCTTTTCATTCAAAAAAGCTTCTGCAATAATATCATGGGCCATCACGTCGAATACTAGCGGATGCACTCTCGGATCACCGTGCACATGATCCTGGGACAAATACAGATGAGCTTCTGAGGATTCATACAATATTTCTACACCTTTAAGCAGCTCGCTGAGCACACTGGAAACGTCATTCTGATTGTACATTTTGCGAGATGCAATAAGCAGTGCTTCCCCTCTTCTTGCCTCGCGTACCATCCGTTCCTCTTGCTCAATGATAGCCTTCATGTAAATTTGTTCAAATATATAATAGAAGCAACTGCGATAATGCATGGCGCATGCTTGTATAGTTGCCTCCGTCATGCTGGTATGCTGGGGAGCTGCGTATAAAAATACAGCAAACACTGCATCTTCCGTACGCTTAAGGAGAGGTACCGCCATCACCTTGAATTCTCCGTGACTGCGCACTGCTGGCGAGCCTTCTCTAATTGCTTCGGAGATTACGCTCTGCAATAGGATGTTCAAATCGCCTTGCTCTAATTGAAACGAGGAGGTGTTCCCACTAACGCCGTGCCTCCTGCCGCAGTCGTCAACTAAAATAAAATACCCTTCCTCACTAGCTGTTATTTGTGCTGCCTCGCTTCTCCACTTTGCAAAGCTCTCACTCAACAATGGGGGGAGGTACGGCTGATCAGCGTGGTTAAAATCTTCGCTGGCAAACCAAATTAATTCGTTATTAAGTATAGTTTCCATTCAGCTCCCACCCTTTCAGCAATTTACAAGGAGATGAGCCCTCTTTCTTTCATCATACTTGATTGTTAAGAATTTTGCACTATAATAATGTAAAATTTATAGGACTTTAGACTCTTTTTTACAAAAGATTAATGAATCTGACAGTTTTCTCATATCGCCTTGAATGCTTTTATTTTAAAATTAGAAATATTATTATTATGAAACAAATCGGCTCAAAGTGGTACCTTGATTCGCATTTCAATTCCCGCCTGTCTTTCTCTTGACTTTTGCAATGAATCTCCTATAATATAAATGTTGAATATATGGGCGTACGGGTTTTGTGTCACCCTCATGTAATATGTTCACTGATTCGCCAGCGGCTGAAGTGCAAATCAGGGACGAGCTAATTCGTCAGCAGAACGTATTCGGCGAAACACAACCCCATTTATCAAAATTTCATTTGATGAAGGAGTTAACACGACGCATGGCACGTTATACAGGACCTAAATTTAAATTAAGCCGCCGCCTAGGCATTTCCTTGAGCGGTAACGGAAAAGACTTGAAACGCCCGTTCCCTCCAGGACAACACGGACCAAACCTACGCAGAAAAATTAGCGGATACGGCATTCAATTGCAAGAGAAGCAAAAGCTTCGTCATATGTACGGTTTGCAAGAGAAGCAATTCCGTAACCTATACGACAAAGCTGCTAAGATGAAAGGTATTGTCGGCGAGAACTTCATGATCCTTCTTGAAAGCCGCCTGGACAACCTTGTTTACCGTCTTGCATTTGCTAACACTCGTGCAGGCGCACGCCAGCTTGTATCTCATGGTCATATTACAGTAAACGGCAAGAAAGTGGATATCGCTTCCTACACTGTTTCTGTTGGCGATGTAATTAGTTTGCGTGAGCGCAGCCGTTCTCTTAAAACGGTTAAAGAAGCTATGGAAGGCCGCAATCACCTTCCTAACTACTTGGAGTTCAGCGAGCAAGCGCTAGAAGGCAAATTCGTTCGTCTACCTGCTCGTGACGAATTGTCCCAGGAAATCGACGAGAAGCAAATCGTTGAGTTCTACAGCCGTTAACGGATTTTCTCTGGATGCACAAAAAGCCCTAAGAACCCTTATATCAAGGGTTCTGGGCTTTTTTTCATTTTGACAAAAATGCAGGAAAAAGCAAAGAAATGCACTTATTTGGGGCTGTTTTTAGGGCTAATTAATAATAATAATTCGTGGGTAGACGCTAATGGATAGTATATACAAAAGAGTGGCAGGGATGCTTTCTAATGCGGCTATTTTTTAGGTATTCTCCCACATAATCTATCTTTCTCATCATAAATCAATATGCATAAGTCTTTAAAACTTGCTTTGAGTTCAAAGTACTGTTTAAGAGCTTCTTCTTTGCTCAATGGTTCACCAAAACGTTCGTTTTTAATTGCAATATAATACTTAAACATAAACAAATTGTTACAAATTCATACATAATACACAATGATTTCTAGTAATATATTCCTATAAAAAAGCCACCTGTGATACAAAGATCATAAGTGGATTTTATTGGTTAGTGGCATAATACCATTCTATCAAAGGATTCACCTCTCTACACTTACGATTTTTTATTACTTCTAGCATAGAGTTAATTCAATACTTTTCAATCATGAATTTTTTGTGGTCTGCGTGCATCTGTTTATGTTCTTCAAAATCCTCTTTTGTTGGTGGTGTTAAGTCGTTTCTGATGAAAACCTGAAACAAAAAAAGGAAAAAAACATAGATGCTACATTTGTGCCATCATTAAGGTCCATTAGCGGGTAAGTTAAGGTCTAAAAAACACCTGAAGTCCCATGTCTAAGAATAGGGATCCTATAAATAAGAATAACTATTGATATTTGTATAATAATAAAATGTAGTCATAACAAATGTGGAGGTTTTCAACATTAACAAGCAAAGAGCGCAAGAGATCGTCGATTCACCCAACATGGCTAACGTGACCTATCAAGGATTAAAAATATATATCCAACATGTTGACGAAACAACTGAAATGGCAAGGATCTACCCTATTGATGATCCAGAGAAAGAGCTAACTGTACCTTTACACAACTTAAATGAGGAATAGATAATTGTCGTCTCATATAGGGACGACTTTTTCATTTTTTTTCGTAAGGAACATTCTGAAAGTTTTATGAACATATAGACCCAGAAAAACATATACATTTCTACCAGAAACATTTCATGTTTGAAAAGCAATTGTTCAACTTTATTGGCAGTTACATGGGACTATGGATTGATTTAATCTAATTCCCATAGGATCGGACAAAAAAACTGTCCGGTCTTTTTATTTTGAAGCTGGCGAATCCTGATGCATCTAAACTAATATCACGGTTTAAATGCCTCAGTACAAACACCCAATCACATTATGAAAAGAGTGCATATCTTATCGTGTACTAACACACAGGAGGTGAGAGCTTAGTGGGTGCTGTAGGTGGTGTTGGTTGTGGCAATAACAACTCTAGCTTTATTCTTGTACTCTTCATTCTTTTGGTCATTATTGCTTGTACTTGTGGTTTCTTTGGTGGCGGTGGATTTGGCTTCTAATTTCATCACCCCCCAACAAATAAGTTAAAAGTTACCTTCTTATATTTTTCGCCCCCCAGGCCCATTTTGGGCCTTTTCTTAATACATTTGTGACTTTTATTCCTCCTATTGGTAATTTGTTTGTCGGCCATTGTACACCGCTCCAATATATTTAGTGAATAGGGTCAATCAGATTACTAGGTTTTTCCAGAAAATACACACCCGTCCGAATCAAATCTACTAAAAAAACATATACTAGATTATCTTGGTACAAGGTGGTGACTTCTATGAGAAAACACAGAAGACCGATTACGATATTTCTTCATCCTGGTCAAAAAGTACTTGTAGTTTGTAAAAAGCGTCGTCGTCGCACAGTCTAAAACCTTTTTTTTAGGGCGCCTTATAATATAGGGCGCTCTATTACCATAGTTGCCTTTGAAACGACTCAGGCGGCGGCACGCCCCACTCTTTAATCGTTATACCTATTGCCAGCATAATTAAATGACTTGATATATAAGGACCCTTCATTGCGGTACAACGTGCATTCCCAAGCGTGCCAGCCTCATCACGTATATCGCGTTTTCTGCTTCGAGGCCTGCCGAAGGTTAGCCTTGAGGTCGGGTGGCTTTCGCTCGCCCATAATTTACTCAAGAAGGCAGCTATGGACCAAAAATCAGGAATGGCGATGCAGGGATGATCTCCCTTTGCATCGCCATTCCTTTATTTTTAAGTTTTTTTGTGTAGCGAGCTATCTCATCAAGCGAGCAACCTACTTTTGGGACAGCCCCTTCTTTTTGTTTCTTTCGATATTCTATGTTTTGCCTGATCGGGATCCTAAAGCTTTTTACAGCTTTGAAGGATCCACTTGTTCTGCGGCAGCAATCACTTTAGCAGCAGGCTCTGCTGTCGCTTTGACAGGCGCTGCGTCTGCATTAGGCAGCTTAATAGCCTTTTGAGTCAAGCCTTGGATAAGTTCGTTT
Organism: Paenibacillus sp. IITD108; assembly: GCF_036541265.1. Classification (NCBI taxonomy): domain Bacteria; kingdom Bacillati; phylum Bacillota; class Bacilli; order Caryophanales; family Paenibacillaceae; genus Paenibacillus; species Paenibacillus sp. IITD108. The sequence continues at coordinate 18,109 of NZ_JAZHCT010000036.1, forward strand.
ACGTTGATTCCAGATACGCTCTTCAACATTTCTGGAGCAGTGGCCATTAAAGAAGTAACATAATTGCTTACACGAGCAGCCCCTTCTCCATTTCCTGTATCGACAACTGTCAGCTTGTCAATATTGCTGATTGGCTCGGAAATTTTGCCAGCAAGCTCTGGAAGCATTTTAACAATAATATCAAGAACCGCAGCCTCGCCGAATTTACTAAACGCTTCAGCCAGCTTTTCCTTCGCTTCCGCCTCTGCCAAACCGCGCAAACGGATAACTTCAGCCTCAGCTGTACCTTTCGCTTTTTCCGCTTCAGCTACCGCAAGACCGTCAAGACGCTTCTGCTCCGCCAAAGCGCGGGCTTCCGCTTCAATGCGATATTGCAATGCATCCGCTTCGCGGAGACGCTTTGCTTTGTCCGCTTCAGCAGCTTGCTCAACAGCATAGCGGTCAGCATCCGCTTTCTTCTTCACTTCAGCATCATACTGCTTTTCACGGCGCAAAATCTCTTTGGCTTCCAAATCGATTTCACGTTCTTTACGAACGAGCTCAACCTTCATCTGTTCTTCAACAACATTCTGCTTCGCTCTCGCCTCGTGAATAGAATAGGCCTGATCCGCTTCAGCGCGTGCTGTATCCTGATCGCGCTTAAAGGAAGCAACCTTCATCTCTTTATCCTTTTCAGCTTCGGCGATATTCGTATCACGCAGCAGCTCCGCCTTCTGGCCAGCCTCAGCCGCATGCGCCTTCTGAATACGCGCATCACGAACCGCTTCGGCTTCCGCTATTTCAGCATCGCGCTTAACCGCAGCAATTCTCGGCTTACCAAGCGCATCCAAGTAACCATGCTTATCACGCAAATCCTTAATGGTAAAGGAAACGATCTGCAGACCCATTTTTTTCAAGTCCTTTGCAGCAACTGCTTGCACCTCTTGAGCAAACTTATCGCGGTTGCGATAAACCTCTTCAACCGTCATGGAGCCGAGAATAGCGCGCAAATGACCTTCCAATACTTCTTGCGCTTCGCTTTTAAGCGCTTCCGTAGGCTTGCCTAGAAACTGCTCGGCTGCGGTAGCAACATCTTCTACTGCTCCGCCGATTTTAATAATGGCTACGCCATCGGCCATAACAGGAACACCTTGCTCGGTATACACCTCGGGAGTCGATACGTCAAGCTTCAAGGAAAGCAAGGACAAAAACTCTGCCTTCTGAAAAATCGGCAATATAAACGCGCCGCCTCCTCGAATGATTTTTACCTTTCTTCCCGATTCATCAATCAAGGAATTGCGGGTTCCGAGAAAAGAACCTGTGACCAGCATCGCTTCGTCCGGGCTGACCGTCTTGTATCTAGCCCAAAAGGCAAGACCAAGAATAACGATAACACCAACAACAATAGCTGGAATAACATAAATTTCTTGCATAAGCATATCTCCTTTCTATTTTAAAATGATGGTTACAGGCGAATGGGCGATACAAAAAGTGTATGCTCCTTTACTTCCACGACAACGACTTTCGCATCGGATGGAATCGATGTGCCGTCATAGCTGGCAGCGATTTGATTCGTGACGCCTGCGCCAACCTTTACAAGCACCTCGCCATAGCCAGAAGCCGGAATCGGCGTCAGCACTTCTCCAATAGCCCCCTCCAATGATTGCAGCTTAAACGCAATTGAATTCTCGCTGTTTTTCATTGGCTTGACATACAGGAAAAATACTAAGGTTGCTAAAGCTGCAGCAATAATTAGCGCGGCGCCAACCAAAATGAATCCTTGCAAGGGGCTGTAACGATAAAGCAGCAGTCCGCTTCCGCCAAACGCCGTCAACCCGCTGACGAGCACTGTCGACTGAAATAACGGAAAGCCATCAAGCACATCACCTACCCAATCGCCAAAGAAAAAGGTGACTACCGCATATAATATGCCTGTTATTAGCAACACTAGAAATAAAGTTTCCATACACGCTCATCTCCCTTCCGACAAATTCCGCCTGTTATAGCTTTCTATAGATAGTACGTTTTTCCTTTTAACTGGTTTCTAAAATAATAATTATTCTTTATTTTCAGCGATATGCGTCAACAATAAAATACTTCGCCGTCCTATGAACAGGCACATTTACTTTATATTCCATAACGCTGCACTCGCACCAGAACCGGCTACAACTTTTTCCTATAAAACTGCGTATATATATTTGCAGCTGGCCTAACTTACAGCAAACGACAATGACAACTGTATCCCTTGACGATTTGTGTTATAATGAAACTGCTATTTTGGAGGAGGAGTTTAATAGATGCAAGAGGAACAAAAACCTGCGCCAAAGCGGTATAGTAAATGGCGTACATTTGGACTTGTGTCCTTTATTACAGTGAAATGGATTATATTCTTCGGCATATTCTTCGGGCTCCTGGCCGGAGGTATTGCAACCGGATACGTAGCCGCCCTGGTCAAGGATGAAGAAATTCGCCCCCAATCGGTTATTCAGGAGAAGGTCGGCGAATATTCAATGACTGGCTACGTTTATTTTAATGATAATTCGCTCGTTGGCCAGCTCCGCACTGATGAAGACCGTGTTGTTATTACTTACGATGAAATTCCACAATCCGTTATCGATGCGCTGCTGTCGACTGAGGATACAAATTTCTTCGAGCATTATGGCGTTGATATTAACGGGCTTGGCCGCGCTGTGAAGCAGAAGCTATTTAATGAAGATACGCAAACTGGAGGCAGTACGCTGACACAGCAGCTGGCAAGACGCGTGTTTTTGAGCCTCGACAAAACGGACAGCCGCAAGATTAAAGAGATCTTCCTGGCTTTGCGTATGGAACGCCACCTTACCAAGAAAGAAATTTTGGCTGCTTACTTAAACAAAATGCCATTCGGCAACGGTTCTAGCGGTTACCAGGTATTCGGCATTAAAGCTGCTGCACGCGGCATATTCGGGATTGAGGACTTATCCAAACTTAATATCGCCCAGTCCGCATACTTAGCAGGATTGCCGCAATTGCCATCTCTATATACTGCATTTACAGGCTCAGGTAAATTCAATGAAAAAGGATTTACATACGCTGTACAGCGTCAGCAGCTAGTACTTCGCCGTATGCTAGAGACAGGCAGAATAACGAATGAACAATATGATGAAGCTTTAAATTTTGATATTAGAGGCTCAATTGCCCCATCTGTTGAGAAGGCATATAACACCTATCCTTATTTGATGCTTGAAGCTGAGCGTCAAGCCGCAGAGGTGCTGTTGCTTAAGCAGCGTCCTGAGCTGACCAAGGAAGATCTTCGCAAGAAGGAAAATGCCGAGCTGATTGAAAATATGCGCGAGACGCTGCTCCGCGGCGGATATCATATTTATACAACAATCGATAAAGATATTTATTCATTAATGAGAGAAATCGGCAACGACGAAAACAATTTCTCTCCGTACAGCAAAGAAAAAGGACTTGAGCAAATTGCTGCGGTAATGATCGATCACCGCACAGGCGCTATACTGAGCATGCTGGAAGGCCGAGACTTCTATGAAGAGCAGCTTAATTACGCGACTCAAATGACCCGTCAGCCCGGCTCCACGATGAAAACATTAGCGGCATATTTGCCTGCTATCGAGCAAGGCTTAATCCAGCCTGCGAGCATAATAGACGATGCTCCCATCGTTATGAAGGACGGTCAAAAAGGCTTCCACATCCCAATGAACGTAAACAACAAGTTTTCGGGACTGGTTACTGCCAGAGATGCGCTTGCCCGTTCCATCAACCTGCCGGCGCTCAAAATCTTCAACGATGACGTAACGATTAAAGGAGCTTGGGATTTTGTAAGAAAGCTGGGCATCACTACCCTGCAGCCGCAGGATGATCATGCACAGACAGGCGTTCTTGGCGGGCTTAGCATCGGCGTATCCGTCGAAGAGCTGACCAACGCTTACGGTTCAATTCCGAACCAAGGCATGTACAACGATTCCTATATGATTGAAAAGATTACCGACGCCAATGGAAAAGTAATATACGAGCATCAGCATAATCCAAAGCGCGTATTCTCTGAACAAACTGCTTTCCTTGTAGGCGACATGCTTAGAAGCGTTATTACAAGCCCTAGCGGCTCCGGACATTCTTTGACTAGCCAGTTCAAACAGTTCAGCAAAATACCGATTGCAGGTAAAACAGGTACTACACAAAGCTACGCTGACGTCTGGTTTGTCGGCTTCTCACCGGATATTACGCTTGGAGTATGGGCCGGCTATGAAAAACCGATTCACACTTTATCTAATAACGGTAGAACGCGAGCGAGATCAATCTGGTCGTTAATTATGAATAAAACGACAGAGGCTAAGCCAGAATTGTTTAATACAGATAAATTCCCTATGCCGGACGGCATTGTAAAAGCAACTGTATCCAAAGCAAGCGGCCTATTACCTACCGCTCTGACCCGTCAATCCGGCTTGCTAGTTACGGATTGGTTCAACAAAGCATACTTGCCGAAAAAATCAGATGACGCCCTGGTGCAAATGTCATATATCTCTTATGAAGGCATCAACTATGTGCCTCAGGATGCGACGCCTCAGGATATGCTGAAAGAAAAAATTGTAATCAAGCGTAAAAAGCCGCTCGATGCCCTAATGGACGAGATTGAAGCGGCTCAAGCTAAGCTGCCGGCCAAAAACAGACGCAATATGAGCGTTTATTTGCCTGCTGATGCCGGGCAGGATGCACCTTCCAAAGTTGATCCGCGCGTAGATGACGGCGCTGCGCCTGACGCGCCTTCAAATGTGCAGATGAAGGAAAGCGGCGGACAGCTGACGATAACCTTCACAGGCAGCAAAGCCAAAGATGTGGTCGGGTATCGCATTTATCGTTCTTTACTGCCTGGCAATTACGAAAAAGCAGGTTCTTCTATTTTGCTGGACGAAGAATATAAAGCTACCTTCGCAGCACCAGCCGGCAGCAGCGCTGCATTTTACGTAGTCGCTGTTGACGTATCGGGCAAAGAGTCAGCGCCAAGCTCCATTATGGAGTATGGGCATAAGCTGCCAGAAATACCGGACCCAACAGATCCAAACGATGGAGACAATAGCGGCATAGATGGCAACGGAAGCAACAATAGCGGGAATGGCAATGGAAACGGGAATAACAACGGCAATGGCAATGGCGACGGCAATTCATCAGAATTGCCGTCGCCAGCCTCCCCTTCCGGCTTAAGCTATGAGAAATCAGATATGAGCATTTTACTCAATTGGTCTGCAAGTCCAATATCTGAACAAACGTATCAGTACAATATTTATTACAGTCCTGAAAGCAACGGTAATTTTTCTAAAATCGCCTCCACAGGACAAACCAATTTCGAGCATATTTCACCTTTACTGACTGGAACCTACTATATAACGGCTGAAAACAGCAGCGGTGAATCTGCTCCTTCCAATAAGGTAAAGATCGCTTCGTAAAAATAAAGAGCGGCGAGAGGAAAATCCTCTCGCCGCTCTTCTTTCTATAAGTAAAAAGAAATAATTTGATTAGTCCTCTATAGTTGACAGGTCGCCTGTTGGAAGGTTCAACTCCCAAGCTTTAAGGACACGTCTCATAATTTTACCGCTTCGCGTCTTAGGCAACTTGTCTTTAAATTCGATCTCGCGAGGAGCTGCATGAGCTGCTAAACCAACTTTTACGAATTGGGCTATTTCTTGCTTCAGCTCTTCCGATGGCTCGAAGCCTTCACGCAGGGAAATAAATGCTTTAATAATTTCGCCGCGCATCGGATCCGGCTTGCCGATTACGCCTGCTTCCGCTACTGCTGGATGCTCAACAAGCTTGCTTTCTACCTCGAATGGCCCCACCCGCTCGCCAGCGGTGTTGATAACATCGTCAATTCTGCCTTGGAACCAGAAATATCCGTCTTCATCCATATAAGCCGAATCACCGGAAATATACCAGCCCTGCAGATGGAAGTATTCCTCATACTTAGCAGGGTTTTTCCATACCTGCCGCATCATAGCCGGCCATGGTGTTTTAATAGCAAGATTTCCCATTCTGTATGGAGGCATAATATTCCCGCTGTCATCAACGATAGCAGCATCAACGCCTGGAATTGGCTTGCCCATCGAGCCTGGCTTAATCTCCATGGCAGGATAGTTGCAAATTAGCTGCGCTCCCGTCTCCGTCATCCACCAAGTATCATGAATACGCTGATTGTATACCTTCATTCCCCAGCGCACGACTTCAGGGTTAAGAGGCTCGCCAACGCTAAGCACATGGCGAAGCTTGGATAGGTCGAATTGCTTGGTAAGATCATCCCCTGCTCCCATAAGCATGCGGAAAGCTGTAGGAGCGCTATACCAAACGGTTACGCCATTATTTTGCAATACACTGTACCAATCCGAAGGACTGAAGCGTCCGCCGCGGACTACCATCGTTACGCCATTCAGCCATGGTGCAAATATTCCATATGCAGTTCCCGTAACCCAGCCTGGATCGGCTGTACACCAGTATACATCATCTTCCTTCAAATCGAGAACGATTCGGCCTGTATACTTTTGCTGAACCATTGCGTTCTGTACATGATATACGCCTTTCGGGCTGCCAGTGGAGCCGGATGTGTAATGAAGAATCATTCCATCCTCGCGTCCCAGCCACTCGATATGCGCTTCTTCCGAAGCAGCGGCCATCTCTTTCTTGAAATCAACTATTCCGTCTTCCTCTGCTATATCGTCGCCAACAACGATGACATGCTTGAGAAGCGGCAGCTCATCTCGCTTAATTCTTGCTAAAAGGGCAGGCGTAGTAACGATAGCAACTGCTTCGCTATCCTTTAAGCGGTCCTTGACAGCCTGCTCCATAAACGCCTCAAACAACGGACCGACAACAGCGCCGACTTTAAGAATGCCGAAAATGCTGAAGTAGAGTTCAGGAGTACGAGGCATGAATACAAATACACGCTCGCTCTTTTGAATGTTCAGTTTGCGGAGCACATTGGCAAATCGATTCGATTGTTTGCTTATTTGTTCGAACGTATAAGACTCATTACGCTCGTTATCACTATAAAGCAATGCAGTTTTACTGCCTCTTCCTTGCTCAAGATGACGATCAATCGCTTCATAGGCCATGTTTACTTTGCCCGTCTCATACCAACTGAACTCTTTCTCTACGGATTCCCAGTTGAATGTTTCTCTTGCAGCTTCATAACTTGGCAAATTTGGATTTTGAGCCGTTACTTCTAGTCGCTCCTGATGCAAATTAGTCATTCGATCACTCTCCTGTAATATCTGTCACAATATTGTGAACAAGAATACGCTTACATCCACCTTTTCTATTATACCACAATCGAATTCATCTCGACTACGCTTTTCATTTGTCTAAATGTTTGCTATAAACAATATTAGGGGATAAATTTACACAAATCACTCTTATTAGCTAATGAAGTTGCAAATTATTTATGAGAGGGGAAAATCACTTTGGAGCATCGTAAACGTTTGCAACGCAGTACGATTTCATTGTCCGACAATCGCGAACTGGTGATAGAAGGACCTATTCCTGCCGAGCAGCTGGCGAAATTATCCATACATTCCTCGCTGGATGCTTTTCGCAGGCCCGCAGATCAGCTTGAAGCGCTTGTCGAGATTGCCGGCCTAGAGGAAGGCCGCATTATTGCGGTGCGCGAAAACGATACTATCGTTGGATATATAACCTTTCATTATCCAGACGAGCTTGAGCGCTGGTCCAAGGGCAATATGGTAGACCTGATCGAGCTTGGGGCTGTCGAGGTTGCGAAGGATTACCGCTCCTACGGTCTTGGAAAACGAATGGTTCAAATGGCGTTCGCCGAGGAACAGCTGGAAAATGCCATTGTTTTTGCGACAGAATATTATTGGCATTGGGATTTGGAAGGAACAAAAATGAATGTTTGGGACTATCGAAAAATGATGGAGAGGCTGATGCAGTCTGTTGGCATGACGTGGCATGCAACCGATGATCCGGAAATTTGCTCTCATCCCGCCAATTGCCTTATGGTACGGATCGGTAAAGAAGTGCCAATGAGCTCTATTGAAAAGTTCGATCAACTTCGATTTCAACGAAGATTCATGTATTGAATCTAGGGAAAGGAATTGTGTTGCGAATGTCAGCTAATGCATTATTTTTTCATCATCCCGCTACAAAAGATTATAAATTTAACGAAGATCATCCTTTTAATCCGATACGCGCTGTCCTGACGATGGATTTGCTCAAATCTATGAATATGCTTTCTGATCAAGATATTGTTGTGCCTAAGCTTCTGCAGGATGACAGTAAGCTTACGCTCGTTCACCGAAAAGATTACATTGATGCCGTAAAGCATGTCAGCGTCACCGATGATAATATTGAAACCGCTTCATTCATCGATAAGTATGGGCTGGGCACAGAGGATACTCCTTCCTTCCACGGCATACACGAGGCGGCCAGTGCAATTGTAGCAGGCTCTGTCGCGGCCGCAGATGCCGTTATGAGCGGCGAGACGCTTCATGCCTATCACGTCTCCGGAGGATTGCACCACGCCTTCCCAGAGCGCGCTGCGGGCTTCTGCGTCTATAACGATGCCGCTATAGCGATCGAGCATATTCGTCATACTTACGGCGCCAAAGTATTATATATCGATACCGACGTGCATCATGGCGACGGCGTGCAATGGATTTTTTACAATGATCCTTATGTTTGCACCTATTCCATTCACGAGACGGGCAAATTTTTATTTCCAGGCACAGGCTATGTTTACGAAAAAGGCAATGATCACGGCTTTGGAACCTGCTTCAACGTGCCGCTCGAGCCTTATACCGAGGATGACTCTTGGCTCGAATCGTTTACAGTAACGCTGCATCGCGTCATTGAGCATTTCAAGCCGGATGTTATTATAAGCCAGCACGGCTGCGACGCGCATGCATTCGATCCGCTCTCACACTTGCATTGCAGTATGAATATATATCATGCAATACCGGCGATTATTCATCAACTCGCTCATCAATATACAGCTGGGCGATGGATTGCTCTTGGCGGAGGCGGATATGACATATGGCGTGTCGTGCCCCGCGCGTGGTCGCTCGTATGGCTGGAGATGCAGGATCAGCCGATTATGGCTGCAGGGGCTTCGCATCAATCGACTCACCCGCTCCCTGCCCAGTGGCTCAAAAAATGGCAGCCTTACAGCCCATTTGAGCTTCCTGACGATTGGTTCGATCCGCCGGAGGTCATCGGTGAAATTCCGCGGCGCGAGCAAATCGAACAAAAAAATAGAGCGACACAAGCTATAGTTATACAAGATATTTAACGAGTTTGCGATTTCAGCACCAGCCCGCTAAAGAGTAATGACGGCGATATTCGACTTAATGTGTCCAGTGCTAGCGGCGCACAGGAGATTATCTGCAACTTTCTAAAATTCGCTTGTTTGCTTGATTGAGGCGGATTAGAGCCTTTGGCAAACGTTAGCGCGTGGAGTAAACGATGGGCGAAAACTGTAACGGTTGTAGGAGCCGTTATTTGTTCAAAAATAGCTGATTTGAAAATGTAACGGTTGCCAGCAACGCTATCTGTGAACTTTTTGCTTATTTCACTTGATTTGAGACGAATAAGCTCTCCTAGAACCGTTAGATTTTTAAAAGTGATTTTTAAGGCGGAATAGCGCCTCTGGCAACCGTTAGCGCGTGGAGTAAACGATGGGCGAAAACTGTAACGGTTGTAGAGCCGTTATTTGTTCAAAAATAGCTGATTTGAAAATGTAACGGTTGCCAGCAACGCTATCTGTGAACTTTTTGCTTATTTCACTTGATTTGAGACGAATAAGCTCTCCTAGAACCGTTAGATTTTTAAAAGTGATTTTTAAGGCGGAATAGCGCCTCTGGCAACCGTTAGCGCGTGGAGTAAACGATGGACAAAGCTGTTTCTTGGTTTATCTAAGTGGAAATTGTCAGACTGTTGGAAAACTCGTTTTGAAACTTTAACGAATGCTAGTAGCGCTATTAAGCCGAAAAAGCTTGTTTTAAATTTGTAACGAATCGCAGCATGCTTATTGGCTGTAAAACGCTGCTCAAATGAGCATTTGTTCACAGATAGCGTCCCCTCGATGCGTTAGATTTTCAAAAGGGGCATTTTATGCGATATAGCGTCGTTAGGGTTCGTTACAAAATGAACGCAGCTTCTCGGGCTGCGCTTCGCTTAACCCAGGCTATTAAGCTGCCGCAGAGCTTTTTCAACAGCCGGATTTTGTGCATTTAGTTTAGGCACTTTAAGGTACATATGCTGATTTAGAGGGAAAACGTCAGACTGTTGGAAAAAGTATACAATAAATGGACAAGTGCTCGTGGTAACTAAGTACATACTAAGTACATTTTGTCCATCTAGATTCACCTTTTCTATCTAAAAAACGATTCTAAATGGATTTCATGCATCTAGTTTTATTGAATTACCCTATAATTTTCGAATTACGCCAAACTAAATGCAGTTTTTCCCCATAGAATCACAAAAAAGCCAAATTTCTTATAACTAAGCACAGGAAATGCACTTAGCTTAACTCGTGAGTGCTCGTCACACAAAACAGAGCTTGCCATTGTTGCAAAGTACTTGTTGCGGTTTTTCAATAGCCTGAAAACGTGTACTTGTTTTCAGGCGTTTCCTTATTTTTGCTCAAATTTATTTATTCTAACTACATAAAATCCCTTTAGTGGGTGAACCGGCATCTAAGTTACTGGAAGTGACGAATCATTGTATGCAAAAAAGGTTTCTTTGAGGTACGTTTACCGTTGTGTCACGCTTAAATATAAGAAATAGGAACAAAAAAGCAGCCTCAGTCATTAAATTGACCGGGCTGCTTTATAATGTTTTACACAGTTTTAACCGATTGTCTTGCAATCAAATCATGCGGCAGAACAACCTTGGATTGCTCTACATGCTCTTTCTTCATCAGTTTCGTAAGCAGCCGCATCGATACCGCGCCAATGTCATACATCGGCTGCGCCACCGCCGTCAGCTGAGGGCGAACCATAGACGCCATACGGCTATTGTCTACACTGATAACTGATATATCAGATGGCACGCTCAGGCCGCTATCCTGGATGCAGTGAATGGCGCCAATCGCCATCTCGTCCGTTGCAGAAAACACAGCTGTAGGACGCTTGTCCATATCGATAAAATACTTCATCGCCTCTGCGCCAGACTCATATCTGTAATTGCCGATGCGAACCAATGATTCGTCATAGGCAATACCGGATGATTCGAGTGCGCGCTTATAGCCTTGGAATCTAGCATATCCGTTAGCCGGATCCTGCAAAGTTCCGCTAATCATCGCAATTCTTTTGTGCCCGTTAGAGATCAAGTTCATAACAGCATCGTATGCCGCTGCCTCATGATCAATATCGACTGAAGGAATTTCTTCACTTTCATCCGAAGTAGCACATAGCACGATTGGCACATTGGATGTTTTGAAGGCTTGCTGATGCTCTTCGGTAACAGCGCCTCCCATAAACAGCAAACCGTCTACCTGTTTCTCCAGAAGCGTGTTGATAACACGGATCTCTTTCTCCTTCTTCTTATCCGCGTTGCACAAAATAATATTATAATGATACATATTCGCGATATCCTCAATACCTCTTGCTACCTCTGCGAATATAGCATTGGATATATCCGGAATTACTACGCCTACTGTAGTCGTCTTCTTGCTCGCAAGACCGCGAGCGACGGCGTTCGGACGATAGCCTAGCCGTTCAATCGCTTCATATACTTTTTTACGTGTGGCAGGCTTCACGTTCGGATTGTTGTTTACAACCCTGGAAACCGTCGCCATAGATACGCCAGCTTCTCTTGCTACATCATAAATGGTTACCGTCACGATCCTTCTCTCCATTACATCAGATTTTGTTGATACGTTCGCCGTATGTTACCGTTAATGATACGACAAAATATTACTTTTCGCAATGTTAGCTATCAATTCGACTATGAATTGTTACAAATTATGCTTGTCTGATATTTACGAGCAATGACCAGGACTACATCATTTCCTATTCCTATCTGTTGGACGTACGGTTTTTTAAGTGTGATAAGATACGAACATTATGTATATGATTTTAAATCTGTATGTCCGGCTTCAGAAATCCAGTCTATGTAGTTTGCTTGCTGCGGCTTAGCTGCTCCAAACGTTTTGACAGATCCTTAATCCAATTTTTATCCTGCAGTGACTGCGCCAATAAATATAAATCAAGCAAAGCATTCACGCGGTGTTCTGTGAGTGCTTCTACCTCACTTTCACTAATTCTACGCTTTTGTTCTTTTGCCTCTACTAATAAATCTGCCCATTCATTACACTCGTTAAACAAAAAAGATTGTTTTTCAGGCATTGAGCCGAGCTGAGCGATCAATCCAGTCAAATCCGGCTTTACTTGCGGAATAACCTCACTTCTTTGACAAGCCTGGCAAGAATAAATAGGCACGTTGCCGATTTCTACCTTTCCAGAATAAATTACAGTTCGCAACTTAATGGACATTATGTCGCCGCAATGACATTGTTTTTGCAATGGTATCACTCCTTCTTGCGAGCACAGCATAACTGTGGCTCATTAAACACAATGCGATGAGTGAAACATTCGACCTGATTCGGCAAAATTCCTGCTTGTTTGCGATATGTAATTTTTACTATTCAAAAAAAATTTTTTCACAGCATGCTGAACCTGTCTTTTACTAGTCTTTTAGCCTTGACCATGCCCTTTGCAACGGAGGAATAGCGATAACCGCGACAAAAACAGCAGCTCCGATCATATCATTGCGTACATCGACAGGGTCCATCATGCGGCCGCCAACAAATGATTGATGCCATTCGTCTGTAATTCCATACAAGCCGCATAGAAGCACGATTGCAATTTTCCAAACAAAACGATTCGCTTTTTTTCCGAGTGCAAAATCAAACGTCAGAGCCAATATAAAATAAGCGATATAATGTCCCCAGTTAAAATCAGAAATCCAAGGCATAAACGATTGGAAAAAAGGCAAAACCGTATCGATCTCGTCGCCTGTGCGCGAAGATAGAACAAAAATAACTGTCATCCATAACAATGCGGGAATAAACCTGAATATCCGTTTCCCTTTGCTTTTCACAGTAGTTGTATCAATATTGCGATATTCGTTATAAGCAGGCATTTGCTTCCTATAACCTCCTTCGTTACAATAATAGAGAAAGACTGAGGAGAGGAGACTAACGATGTCCTTACAAAACCTAACCGTAATCTGCTTGCTGGATGATGAATTTGAAGACTTGGAGCTATGGTATCCTGTTTATCGCACAAGAGAAGCTGGAGCAACTGTATTGTATGCCGGACCTGAAAAGGGAAAGACGCATATCGGAAAATACGGCGTGCCCGCCACTGCAGATCTTTCCTTTGATGAGATAGACAGCAGCAGCGTAAGCGGCCTGCTTGTACCGGGAGGCTGGGCTCCAGACAAGCTACGCCGCTATCCGGCTGTCTTGCAGCTTGTGCGCGATATGGATGAAGCCAATAAGCCGATCGGTCAAATCTGTCATGCCGGCTGGGTGCTTATATCAGCAAAAATTTTGAACGGACGTAAAGTAACATCTACCCCAGGCATTAGAGACGATATGGAAAATGCCGGAGCGCTTTGGTTCGATGAGCCTGTTGTTGTAGACGGCAACCTGATCTCTGCACGCAGGCCTCCCGACTTGCCTCCTTATGCCAAGGCATTTGTAGATGCTTTAAAAGAGCGAATGGGCTAACCATTCGCTCTTTTTCATATATAAGAATGTACAAGTTTTACACCCGTATAAAGTTCTTATACTTCACCGTGAAACGGTTCCTCATGTGCCAATGGCGCACATCGCTTCTTCTTGTCCACGGCTGCCAAAAAATCATTCAGTCTCGCTTTCATCTCGTCGCTAGTACGGCAGCTCAGCAGCTGCTGCACAACCTCTTTGCTATCCGACTGGCACGTATCAAGCAATCGTTTTTTAACTCGCAATATGGAGTGTGCGGACATACTGATGCCGTCAACATCCAGCGCAAGCCAAATAGGCAGGGCCAGCGGATTGCCGGCAAGCTCTCCGCAAACAGACACGGGAATGCCGCATTTCTTAGCAGACTCAACCGTATATTTGAGCATACGCAGCATTGCTGGATGAAACGGCTCATACAAATGAGCTATTTCTTCATTCATGCGGTCTACAGCCAGTGTGAATTGCAGCAAATCATTTGTGCCGATGCTGAAAAAATCGACCTCCTCAGCCAACAGGTCAGCGATCATAACCGCTGCTGGCACCTCTATCATAACTCCGATTTGAATAGAGCTGTCATAGGGATGGCCTTCTTCCTCAAGCTCCCGCTTCGCTTCCTCCAAAACTGCGTTAGCCGCACGCACCTCATCCAAAGATGTAATCAACGGGTACATAATTTTAACATTTCCATAATAGCTCGCTCGTAAGATTGCTCTAAGCTGTGTCTTGAATAAATCCTTTCGGGCAAGTGAAATACGTATGGCTCGATAGCCCAGGAAAGGATTATCCTCCTCAGGCGTTTGAAAATAATCAAGCTGCTTATCTCCGCCAATATCCAGCGTACGAATAACGATGGACGAGCCTTCCAGCCTTTCTGCAACTTTACGGTAAATTTCAAACTGCTCTTCCTCTTGCGGAAACTTTGTACGGTCCATATATAAAAATTCTGTACGGAATAGTCCGACTCCGTCTGCACTGCAGGTTAGAGCGATTTCCAGTTCTTTAAGCGAGCTGATATTCGCTGAAAGTTTCAGCTTTTTGCCGTCCGGTGTGGCAGACGGAATATCCGCTATTTGAGATAACAGCTTTTTTTCCTCGTCCTGCTTATCCCGTTTTTTCAAATACTCTGTAATTTGCTGCTTTTTAGGATTTAAAAATACGGCTCCATCCCCGCCATCAATTATAATTTTTTCACCGGTTTGTATCGGACGATCGAGCATACTTTCTATCCCGACAACGAGCGGAATGCCTAACGCTCTTGCCATGATAGCCGTATGGGAGGTTGTACTGCCCGCCAGCGTAACGATGCCAAGCACATGGTCCTGATTCAAATTCGCCAGCTGGGATGGCGACAGCTCCTTAGCTATTAAAATGAAAGGCTGCGTATCTGAGGGCAGTTTAATTTCAGGCGCACCAAGCAAATGCTTCAGCAGGCGATTGCCTACATCTTTAATATCCAGCGCTCTATCTTTCATATAATCGTCATCCAGCAAATCAAACATCGTGACAAAATGATCGATAGCTTCCTTTACAGCAACCTCTGCCGCTTTATATTGACGCTGAATAATGCCTTGAATTTCGTTCATAAAAACAGGATCATCCAAAATGGCAATATGCGCATCGAAAATCATCGTTTCGTTTGAGCCGACTACATCCTTCAGCTCGTCCTTAATTTGCTCGATTTCAACTTTGGATGTGCGAATCCCTTCGTAGACACGATCAAATTCTTTAGCAAAATCAGCTACATCAATTTGTTGTTCCGGCACTTCCCACTCCCAGTTAGGCAGTACGAATGTTCTTCCGATAGCGATTCCTGAAGACGCCCCTATCCCTTGAATCATTCTGTTTCCCCTCCACTATTGCTCTCTTTAAGTACAACTGACATAACAGAAGATTGTCCCTTTTTGACTGCTTTAAAAGGAGCGAACCGCCATGAACGAACACGATCAGAATTAGTAATGACCATCGGCGTGGCAAGCGACTTGCCTTCCTGTCGTATTCGGTGCAAATTGAATTTTATCAGCATCGTGCCCGGCATTACTTCATCGCCTTCCTTGACTAGCGCTTGGAAGAAGCCTCCGCCCTTCAGCTGTGATGTATCTATCCCAATATGCATAAGCACCTCCAGCCCTTCCGGAGTGCGAATCCCGATCGCATGCATCGTAGGATAAATATGAATGACCTCTCCCTGGACAGGAGAAACCAGCTCCCCTTTATCTGGTATAAACGCGACTCCGTCGCCTACGAGCTTACCGGAAAAAATAGGGTCCGGCACTTCTTCCAGCGGGATCATTTTCCCTTGCATAGGCGAATGGAACAGCACTTGCGCTTGATCGCGGTGAATCGTCTTAATCATCTCTTCACGGATCAGCTCGGAATAGGTGCCGAACACGACCTGCACATGGCCTCCACCGAGCCTGATAACTCCCGCTGCACCAAGATTGCGCAGCGCATTGACGTCGATATCCTTCTCGTTGGATAGCTTGAGCCTCAGCCGCGTTATGCAGGATTCCATTTGAACGATATTTTGTTTGCCGCCGATAGCCTGCAGAATAAGCGGAGCGCGGTATGGTATATCGCCTGCCCAATCCTCAAGCTGCGAGCCTTCTTCACGGCCAGGCGTCGGTATTCTAAACCTTCGGATCGCCCAGCGAAACAGAAAGTAATAGACCATGAAGACAACGATGCCAATCGGAATAATGAGCCAGCCTCTTGTAGCCAAATGCTCGTTAATTATAAAATCAATCGCTCCCGCTGAAAATGAAAAGCCGTGCAAAATACCCAGTTCATACGTTACCCACATAATGATACCGGACAATATGGAGTGAACGACATAAAGGTATGGAGCGACGAACAAAAACGCAAATTCTACCGGCTCGGAAACGCCGGTCAAGAAGGAAGCAAGAGCAGCATAAAAAAACGTTTTTCTAATTTTGGGCTTTAAATCTTCACGCGCCTCATGAATAATCGCAAATGCAATTGCCGGCAATGCGAACATCATCGTTGGATATAAGCCTGCCATGAAAGCTCCGGCTGAAGGATCCCCCGCAAAAAAACGCGGCAAATCACCATAAACCATCGTACCGGAAGCTGTTTCATAGCCGCCAATTTGAAACCAGAATACATGGCTGACTAAATGATGCAGTCCGAATACTACAAGTATCCGATGTACAAATCCATATAAGAACACGCCAAATCCATCGCCAGAAGCAACGATCTCTCCGAGATCAACTAGTATGTTTTGGAGAAATGGCGCAATATTTATCATTCCGATCGAAAATAGCAAGGAAATAAAACTGACAAATAACGGAACGAAGCGCGGCCCGCCAAAAAACTGAATATATTCAGGCAATCGCAAGCTTTTAAACCGCTCATGGCTGTAGCCCGCAATAATGCCTATGATCGCCCCGATCAAAACAGTTGGCTCTATTTCGGGATTTGCCGAATTCGTTATTCCGTAATAAATAATCATTCCTACTATCGATGCAATACCAGCGGATAGCGCATTTCCCGTTAAGCCTAACGATATCCCAAGCGCAAATATATAAGGCAAAAACAAAAAAATAGCTTCACTTGCAGCCAGTAAATGCGAGGATAGACCTGGCAAGCCGATATATTCCCACGGCAGCTTGCTTAAACTCATAAACAAAGCCGCGCCAGGCAATACGATCATCGGCAGCATAAAAGCTCTGCCAAGCTGCTGCAGATTACCTATAAACGCCATTCAAACCCTCCTTTACTATTAGACTTCTGTATTGACAATACGATAATAATCGCATCCTCGCTCAATGTCAAAGGAAACAAAGATACGGGCGAGCCTGCACGACTCCCCGTATCCTCTCTTTCCTCCATATCCATAAGGCAAACAGGGCTAGGTTTCCTTGCCATGCGGCAGGAGTATCGAGTCCTCTACCTTAATGCAGCGGTCCATAATGACCGTAAGTCCGCCGTCCAATGCGATTTGTGCGGTTTCTTCATTGAAAACGCCAAGTTGAAGCCATAGTGTTTTAACCCCAGCTTTTACAGCTTCCCTAGCGATTTCAGGCGTATATTCACTACGGCGAAATACATTGACAATATCCACTTTGACAGGAATATCGCTTAATGATGGATAGCAGACTTCACCCAAAATGCTTGTAGCATTCGGATTAACCGGAATAATCTTATAGCCTTTTGCCTGCATAGCTTGTGAAACCATATAAGAAGTGCGATGAGACTTATCTGATAAGCCTACTACAGCAATTACCGAGCTCTCCTGCAAAATCTTTTTTATTTGCGTACGATCCGGGTTTTCAAATGCCATCCTTCTCACCTCTTAAATTTGATGTAAGCTACTCAACCCATTCCACCTTGGCACCCAATGCCTTCATATGGTCAAAGAAAATTGGATAAGATTTCGCTACATGATGCGCATCACGTATCCGTATCGGAGCTTTTGCACGAAGGCCTACTACAGTCAGCGCCATAATAACGCGGTGATCGTAATGTGCGTTGATTTCAACGCCGCCCTCAACACCTTCCGGCTTGCCGTGCACTATAATTTCACTTTGACGTTCTTCTACATCAGCGCCTGCTTTGCGCAGCTCATTCAAATAGTCTGTGATTCTATCGCATTCCTTATAACGTAAATTTTCTACATTATAAAAACGTGATGTGCCTTCGGCAAATACTGCTGCAGCTACCATTGCCAAAACAGCGTCCGTAAAATGATCGCCATCGAATTCGACAGCCTTCAGCTTGCCGTTGCCTTTCACATCTACAATGCCGCCTTTTTGCGTTAGCGGCACTTCCATTGCCTTAAGCACATCGATAACAGCACGCTCGCCTTGCTTGCTGTTTTCTTCAAGTCGATGGATCCGTACTTCGGATTGTGTGACAGCCGCTGCCGCCAATAGTGCTGCTGAACCCGGGTAATCGCCCTGCACACTGTATGTTTTTGCTGCGTAGCTTTGCTTGCCTGGAACGCGGAAGCTCATGTAATCGTCGGAAGCATGGATAACGATACCTGCCTGCTCCAATACTTCAAGCGTTTGGCCAACGACAACCTTCGATTTCAAATCATGAAGCACTTCTATTTCGCTGTCCTCTTCAAGCAGCGGCGTCAGGAACAGCAAAGCGCTCAAAAACTGCGAGCTGATATTACCGGATACTTTAATATGTCCGCCCTTTGGCTGTCCGCCCTTAATTGTAATAGGCAGCTTGCCCTCATTATGTTCAATTGTGACTCCCATGCTCTCTAAAGATTCGATCAAATCATGATGCGGCCTTTTGCCAAGCGAATCCGGGTAACGATTAATGAATGTAAGATCAGGGCAAAGCGAGGCAATGGCCATTAAAAACCGCAGCACCGCACCCGCGTTGCCTACGTCAAGCTGCGCTGCCGGCTTCGGATTCCGTCCAAAGCCAGTAATGACAATTTTCTCATCATCCTCTTCAATAATTGCCCCAAGATCGCGAATACAACGGCGCATTGCATCACTATCCTCGCTATGCGCAGGATAGTAAATCGTGCTCGTTCCTTCTGCAAGCGCTGCAACAAGCAAGTAGCGCGTTGTATAGTTTTTGGAGGAGAGTGCCTGCAATTCTCCGCTAAGTTTAGGTGTTGGTGTAACGATTACATCCATTGTAACAATTCCCCTTTGCCCAATTATAGTTGTATTCTCGTCTCAAGCTGTTCGGTTATGGCAGCTGCGACCTCGGCAGCACTCCTGGCAGTCGTATCAACAGCGACAGGCGCGAAATCATAGGCATGCTTGCGCTGCTCCATTAGATGTTCGACTCTTGCCTTAACGTCTCCTTGCAGCAGAGGCCTTGCCGTATCATGCTTCACTCTTTCGACGATTTGCTCAGCAGTTGCTGTTAGAGCTACGACAAGCCCATGCTTCAGCATCAGCTCGCGATTGCGTTCAGCAAGCACTGCGCCTCCGCCAGCCGCAATAATAAGCTTGCGCGAATCGGTAAGAAGCTTCTCCAGCACAGCTGTTTCGATTGCTCGAAACGCCGCTTCTCCGTCTTTTTCAAATATATCAGCTATAGCACGGCCTTCTGACTGTACGATTTCGGCATCGACGTCAACGATTTCCCAGCCAAGCTGCTTAGCAAGCAAAGCTCCGACGGTTGACTTGCCCGTGCCCATAAAACCAACCAAAATAATATTACGAAGCCCTTCATTGCCCATGTGCTTATTCTCCCTTAACAAAAACATATACTTTCCTGTATTTCAAGGATAAATGGCTATCGCCGACTTATGTACATCATATCATTTTTTTTAGGACCAGGGTATAAAAAAGCTAATTATGTCGTATTTATGATAATACACGCTAAAAATATTTACGAACAAAAAAATAGGAAAGGAGAGCATTCACACAATGAATGAAACAAAACGACATATAAACAGTTTGCTCGATGCCGATCATCCGCTTTGTCGCAATGATGTTATCTGGCTGCTTCAGTGTATAAAAAAAAGAGTAGCTGACGAGGACCCAGCTCTACTGGATCTCCCGCAGCTACGCTTAATTCAAAGCTTTCACGCTTATGCGGAGGCGGCATTATGCCTAATTCAACGAGGCAACAATAACTCGCTGGATGCCAATCAAATGCGAGAATGGCTATCCGAGGCATCCAGCGTCCTCCTAAACAATGAAGCTTAATCTTGCAGCCAGTTGAAATGGAAAGTGCCTTCCTTATCCACACGCTTGAATGTATGAGCGCCAAAGTAATCGCGCTGAGCTTGCAGCAGATTGGCCGGCAGACGCTCGGTGCGGTAGCTGTCGAAATAGGCCAGTGCGCTTGCAAATGCAGGAACAGGCACGCCGTTTGCAACGGCTACGGATACAACTTCGCGCCATGCGCCCTGGTAGGATTCAACAACATCCTTAAAGTAAGGGTCAAGCAGCAAATTGCGCAGCTCAGGATCGCGGTCATAAGCATCCTTGATGTTTTGCAGGAAGCGTGCGCGAATAATGCAGCCGCCGCGGAAGATCATCGCGATCTCGCCGTAGCGAAGATCCCAGTTGTATTCTTCAGAAGCTGCACGCATTTGCGCGAAGCCTTGCGCGTAGGAGCAAATCTTACTTGCAAACAGCGCCTTGCGCACAGACTCGATAAATGCTGCACGGTCGCCTTGGAATGGAACTTTAGCTGGTCCGCTAAGCACTTTGCTGGCAGCTACGCGCTCTTCCTTCATAGCGGACAGGAAGCGGGTAAATACGGATTCTGTAATAATGGAAAGCGGCACGCCAAGATCAAGTGAGCTTTGGCTTGTCCATTTGCCTGTGCCCTTTTGGCCAGCAGAATCAAGAATAACATCCACCATCGGCTTTCCGGTCTCAGGATCATATTTGGAGAAAATATCTCTTGTAATTTCAATTAAGTAACTGTCAAGCTCTCCTTTATTCCAGTCGGAGAAAATTTCATGAAGCTCTTCAGCGCTAACATCCAGTACATTTTTGAGAAGGTCGTAAGCTTCACAAATAAGCTGCATGTCGCCGTATTCAATACCGTTGTGAACCATTTTTACATAATGGCCCGCACCGTCCGGCCCAATATAAGTACAGCAAGCATCTTCGCCTACCTTAGCAGATATAGCTGTCAAAATCGGCTCAACAAGCTCGTAAGCTGATTTTTGTCCGCCTGGCATAATGGAAGGGCCCTTAAGCGCTCCCTCCTCACCGCCGGATACGCCTGTGCCGATAAAGCGGAAGCCTTTAGCCTCAAGCTCCTTGCTGCGACGCTGTGTATCTGGGAAGTATGCATTCCCGCCGTCGATAATAATATCCCCTGGAGCAAGATGCGGAACAAGTGAATCGATCGTCGCATCCGTGCCTGCGCCTGCTTGTACCATAATCAAAATTTTGCGAGGCACTTCCAATGATTGCACAAACTCTTCAATTGTATAAGTCGGAACAAGATTTTTGTCCGCTGCTTCCTTCATTAGATCATCTGTCTTCTCACGAGAACGGTTGAATACAGAAACTGTAAATCCTCTACTTTCGATATTAAGAGCAAGATTTTTGCCCATTACGGCCATACCAATGACACCGATTTGCTGTTTAGACATTTGGCTCTTCCATCCTTCGTATATATTTTAAGTCATAATAAGCCTATTCTACTCTTTTTGCGACAAGAAGAAAACTATTTCGACCGAAAATGTACAAAAAAACGACCCGCAGCTTTATTATAGCATACGGATCGTATCCTTTTATAATTCCAATTGCAGCATTTCAACTCTTAACAGCTCCAGTTTATTTTTAGATAAAACAACTTGCTTCTCGTTGCCTGACTGTAAAGCTTCATAAAGAGCGGATAATTCATAATCGAGCTCATAGCGTAAAACGGCTGCTCTTTCCTCCGCACGCTTCGATTGAAACGCCCGAATCATATCCTCAGTAGTAATCGCCGGCTTTTTTTGGAAAATAATACGATGCTCCATTCCCGTCACCTCCACCAACCGGATAATTTCCCCGAACATAATATTCTCAATGACCATTTGCCGATCCCTTGTCCGTTTTACTACAGCATGCCCTCTTGTATCATTTATCAGCTTATCAAGCAGCTCAGTAAGTCGCTCATCGCGCACTGTATAATTGCCTATCATCTTGTAGCGGTCATTTAATTTTTGAAAATGCAGCTTAAGCAGTCTGCGGCCTGATCGGATAGATACTAAAAATGCACCTTCCGATTCACTCCAATATAACGAATACCCTTCTTGAATAAGCTCTCTAATTAGGTTTTGGATTTGCCGTCGTTCAAACCGCAATTCCAAATTACAAAATTCGACCTCATATCCTTTATTCACGGCAACCCCTCCTTGATCTGCGGCCAATTGTCAGAAAGTTCAGAATTCATTTCGTAATACTATCTTATACTTCATCTTATGTTGTGGCAACTTGGATTATTGACTAATTTTTAGCCCGTTTTATTAGATCATGTTATACTTATTCCATGTTCTATCATCATACCCTTTTTATCAAATCAAAGTAAGGAGAATACCGGAATGTTTACTCGTAAAGATTTTGAAGTTTTTCATATACAAGGGCTTGAACAGCGCATGATTGCAATCCAGGAGCAGATTCAGCCTAAATTCCGTACCATCGGCGAGCAGCTGCGCAGCAGCCTAAGCGTGCATACGGGCAAAGAGATGTTTCTTCACATTGCCAAGCACGCCAGACGTACTGTCAATCCGCCCAAAGATACTTGGCTGGCGATATGTGACAACAAGCGCGGGTACAAGGGGCATCCGCATTTTCAGCTGGGGCTTTTCGATGATCACCTGTTTATTTGGCTGGCGCTTATTTACGAGCTTCCAGGCAAGCAGCAAGTAGCTGCAGGCTTTTTAAATCAGCTGGATGATGTAGTTGCAGCCGTTCCGCAAGACTATGTAATATCGCTCGACCATATGAAAAAGGACAGCACTGCCGTACATACACTTGCCGAAGATGATTGGAAAAAGCTGCTTATCCGCTTGCGTGACGTCAAGCAATGCGAGTTATTAATAGGTAGACATATTAGCCCGGATAGCGAGCTTTTGAACAGTGAAGAAAATTTGTTAGGATATGTAGAAAACACATTTTTGCAGCTGCTTCCGTTGTACGAGCTTGCCTGCCAGAAGGCAAGGCATACGGTATAAACTGCCAATTAATCCCCCTCTTCTTGCAATAGTAAGAAAAACCTTATTGCGCAAAAAGGCAGCCCCTGTCACGAATGACTTATGGGACTGCCTTTTTCCATATTTTTTTAATACAGTAATTCAGAATTAAGAAGAAGCAGTCAATCCATCTTGCACTTGTCGTCTTCTTTGTTTTGCAGATTTGCGGAAATACATCAGCTCATACACACAAGGAACAATAATTAACGTCAATACTGTTGCACCTGCAAGGCCGCCAATAACGACGATGGCAAGGCTTTGCGATACGATGCTGCCTGACTCATGCGAACCGAATACTAGCGGAAGCATCGCACAGATCGTAGCAAGCGCCGTCATTACGATCGGTCGCAGACGAGTTGCAGCCGCTTCGGCAATCGCTTCACGAATAGACATTGTCTGCTCATTTTGCTTCACACGGTCTATTAACACAATGGCATTGGTAACCACGATGCCAATTAGCATCAATGCTCCAAACATCGCTGTAAAGTCCGGCGTTACACCAGATATTAGAAGTCCTGTCACAGCGCCGATAGCCGCCAAAGGCAGAGATATCAATATTGCGAGCGGAGCGCGCAGCGTTTTGAACGTGAGCACCATAATCAAGTAAACAATCCCAATGGAGATAAGCGCCGTCATGCCAAGATCAGCAAAGTCCTCCGATTGATCCGAAGAAGCACCGCCAACAATTGCTTTTACACCTTCCGGAAGCTCTACGCTATTCATCTCTTCTTTAATTCGCTGATCCACCTTGGACAACAATGAAGGCTCCGCGCTAACCGTAACCCGTACATACGGCTTGCCTTCCTTATGGTAAAGCAGGCTGGGCTCCTGTGTTTTTACCAAACTTGCCACTTCCTCAATCGATCTAGGCCCTTCCTCAGTCATCAGCGTAATTTGCTTCAGATCGGACTCTGTCTGCGCGAGAGCAACAGGCTGCAATATAACGGGCGTTGCATGACCGTCAATTTTAATTTCGCCAAGCGGCATAGGATTAAACAAGCTTTGCAGCTGCATTGCGGTGTCCTGCCCTGTTGCTTGAGTCGCGTTAATCTTATAAGAATATACTGTTTTTTGCTCAGACTGATTGCTTTCAACCTTCAGAACGCCATCCACAGGCCTAATAGCTGTTACAATTTGTTCGGCAGCCTGCGCTAATTGCTCTGTATTTTCGCCCATAATATCTATAAATATGTTGCTTGAGCCGCCACCCATCATAAGATCAGTGGCAGTAACAAACAAGTCAGCTCCTGCGTATTGGTCTTGCAAAGCTAATATTTCAGCCATAAATTGCTCCACATTCGTCTGTTTTTTCAAGTGAAGCATAAATTGAACATTCGTTGCGGAGGAGACAGCTCCGAATTTAGCAGCCTCGGCGCTATTGCCCAGAGACATCATCACCCAGTCTACCGAAGCGTGCTGCGTTAAGTAGCTGTCCAGCCTTTCCCCTGCCAAAAGCACATCATCCGAAGGCGTATCGCCAGCATACTGCAAAGAAATATCTACATACTCTGCACTGGATGAATCGAGCGCTCCCTTGGGCATCGAGACATACAAGCCAATCGAGCCTGCAAAAAGCAGCAGCGCCAGAGTCAGAGGCAGCCATTTTCTATTTAAATTCCATCGAATAAAATGAGTAAACCATTCTGCGCCTTTATGCGGCGCTTCAACCGTATTCTTAAGCAGTACAGCGCTCAGCAGCGGCACGACTGTCAACGCAACGATCAGTGATGCGAGCAATGAATAAGCGACGGTAAGCGCAAACGGCAATAGAAAATCCTGCAAGGAGCCGCGCAGCAAGCCCATTGGCAAAAATACGGCTACTGTTACAAGCGTAGAAGAAGTTATCGCTGACGCCACTTCTTTCGTTGCTTCTTTTATTAATGAAATCGAGAACGATTCACGCTGCAATCTCCGATAAATGTTTTCTATGACGACTATACTGTCATCCACTAATCTGCCGACGGCAACCGCCACGCCTCCCAGTGTAATAATATTAAGCGAAACTCCAGAAATGTGAAGCAAATAAAGTGTAATTCCTAACGATAGTGGGATAGAAACAATTGTAATAATGGTCGCTTTGAAATTACGCATAAAAACTAAAATGATAATTGTTGCAAATAAAGCTCCCAGCAGCACCTCCTGCAGCATGCTGTTCACAGATTGAACAATTGATTCTGCGGTACTGAGTATTATTGATACTTCTACGCCATTATGGTCCTTATTGAAGTCAGCAACCATATTTTGTATGGCATTGCCTACCGATACCGCGTTGGCTTCAGCTGTTTTAGATATCGTTACCATAATGGCATCTTGTCCATTTAATCGCGTAATACTATCCTGCTGCTTGGAAACGTTTATGGAAGCAACGTCCTTAAGCGATACATGTGGCGCCACTGGCAAGCTTTCTAATGTTTTAATGTCTTCGATCTGATCATATAGGGCTATGTTAGCGGTATGACCGTCAATAATCTGTTCGCTAATCGCGGCTGATACGCCTCTTCCCTGCAGTATGGAAAGCAGGCTCTGTACGGGAAGGCCCAGCTCTGAAAGCTTCTGCGTATGAGGTTCGATCAGGACGACCGGATTGGACTTGCCATCTACGACGACTTGACCTGCGCCTTCAATATTTTTAATCTCAGCAAGCACATTTTTCAGCTGTTCATCCTTATCGTGCTCGCTCAGACCTTTTTCAAAGGTTACAACTAACCAGGATATCGGAATCATCGAGGTGTTCAGCTGTACGACAAAAGGCTTCATAACATTGCTTGGCAATGGCACGCCCGCCAATGCTTGCTCAACCTCCTGCTTCGCTTCCTTCATACTCGTTTTAGAATCGTAATTAATAATGATTTGGCCATAACCGTCGCCGGAAGTAGAGAAAATATCCTTTTTACCCTTAACAAATAAAACAGCTTCTTCAATCGGATTTGTTACCTGCTCTTCCATCGCTTTTCCATTCATGCCTGGGCCAATCGTCGTTATCATCACTTGCGGATTATCTGCAGCTGGCAAAAATTCCATCGGCAATCGGAAATAACTGATAACTCCCATAACTAATGCCATAAAGACTAGCAAGGCTATTGCTGCTTTATTGCGAAATGACCACTCTGTTAATTTACTCAACTTGAACGACTCCTTTATCCTCTGCAATAATTTCTTTCTGTAATAATCATAAGTTGAGGAGTCAGATTACATAATCGTCTCAAGTCCAGTATTTAGCAAATACTAGAGATTGAAAAAAAGTCAGACCTAAGTCTGACTTTTCACTAAGACCGCTATATAATTGTGAACAACATTCACTGCTTAAAGGTTGCTTTACTTCGATGCAGCCAATTGGCGGTGTTGATCCGCGCGAACAAAACCGAGTACGAGCAGAAGTGCAAGCGCACATAAAATGCCGCCTACCAAATATGGCAAGCCAAGCTCATAACCAATTTCATAAGTAAACAATATGGACCCTAATAGCGGACCGAGAATTCTGCCAAAGCTGTCCATCGAAGAGCTTAGTCCAGAGGCGACACCTTGGCCAACCGTCGTTTTTTGCGTAATTAACGACGTTACACAAGGCCGGATTAAGGAGTTCCCGATTCCAAATACAACGAGAGACAAAATGGTCCACCATAAGGAATGAGCGAATATGAGCATAAAAAATCCGACTGCTGAAAAAATAAGCCCCGCACTAATGAATAGCGGCTCCTGGCCTTTCTTGATCATTCGGCGAACGACGCCTCCCTGTACAAGCGCGCCTACCAAACCAACCACGAAAAATAATAAGCCAACTTGTCGAGGCGTTACATCAAAGCGACGCATACCGAAAAATTGCAGTGTCGCCTCCATTCCTGCTAAAGTGAATGTTACAAAAAAAGCGAGCACGTATAAATATTTAAGCGGTCCTTGAAATGCTTTCCAACGCGATACAGCTTTCTCAGAAGCCTTCTTGCGCTGTTCAGGCGGCAAAGACTCCTGCAGCTTAATAAACGCCATTACAAACGTTAAGAGCGTAAATATGGCAGCCGTGAAAAAAGGCGTGTTAAGAGAAACAACGCTTAATAAACCACCTACACCAGGCCCGATCGTAAAGCCGAGCCCGATAGACATTCCTACAAGCCCCATTCCTTTCGTACGCTGCTCAGGAGGCGTGATATCTGCTACATAGGCAACGATAACGGAAGCTACAGCACCAGAGAACAAGCCGCCTAGCGCTCTTGAAATATACATCATCGTCAAGCTTTCGCCCGCCAAGCCGAATAGCAAAAAGCTGACAGAAAAACCGATCAGACCTGTTAAAATAATTTTTCTTCTGCCTATCCGGTCAGATAAATTGCCCCAAAGAGGCGATAATAGAAAGGACACCGCAGAATATAATGCCAGCATTCTCCCTGTATGTAGTTCAGCCCCGGTCGGATCAGCTTTTTGTATGATTTCCGGCATAACTGGAATTATAATACCGAAGCCAATAAATGTAATCATTAAGATTGCCATTACAATGATCATACGACTATTTTTCATTCGTAATATCCCTCCATTATTTCATCGTACCATATTCTACTACTTTACAGGTTTGAACATTTCAAGAACAAATAAACCGCTTCCTGCATAACTAATTATTTCATTTTATGTAAACGCTCAAACACGATGATGTGCAGTCGTCTGGCGGTTTAATCGACTATTCGGACGAAAGAATGCCGCGAATTTTTACAAGCTTTCCTTTTTCAAAAAAAGACGCTTGCATTCCCCTTCTTTTTTGCTATACTCTACTTTGTTTGTACATCTGATGAAAGGCAGGGATGCTGGCGATGGATCACAATAAAACACCGCTCTTCACTGCGCTTCGCAAGCATGCGGAGCACAATCCCGTGCAATTCCACATTCCGGGACATAAAAAAGGGGTAGGAAGCGACCCAGAGTTTAGAGCATTTATCGGAGACAATGCGTTGTCAATCGATTTAATTAATATAGCTCCACTCGATGATCTGCATCAACCGACAGGCGTTATAGAAGAAGCCCAAAAACTTGCTGCACATGCTTTCGGTTCCGACTATACTTATTTTTCTGTACAAGGCACAAGCGGCGCCATCATGACAATGATACTTACAGTCTGCTCACCCGGCGATAAAATCATTGTCCCGCGCAATGTGCATAAATCTATTATGGCGGCGATTATTTTTGCCGGCGCAAGACCGGTATTTATATCCCCTGCTCGAGACAGCAATCTGGGCATCGATCATGGCATCACAACCCGTTCGGTAAGACGCGCCATTGAACGCCATCCGGACGCCAAAGGTGTACTTGTCATTAATCCTACTTACTATGGCATTTGCGCTAATCTTAAGGAAATTGTAGACCTGGTGCATAGCTATGACATTCCAGTGCTCGTTGACGAAGCGCATGGTGTGCTCATACATTTCCATGATAAATTACCGATGTCGGCCATGCAAGCAGGCGCTGATATGGCTGCAACGAGCGTCCATAAGCTGGGCGGTTCGATGACGCAAAGCTCTGTTCTCAATGTAAAAAGCGGAAGAATCAACCCGCAGCGCGTCCAAACGATTATAAGCATGCTGACTACAACTTCGACTTCCTATATTTTGCTTGCTTCGCTGGATACATCTCGCCGCAATCTGGCTTTGCACGGCTATGAAATTGCGGAAAAAGCTATAGAGCTTGCAGAATATGCCCGCCAAGCGATTAATAAAATTCCTGGCCTGTACAGCTTTGGCGAAGAAATTCTTGGCGATGAAGCTACTTATGATTACGATCCGACCAAAGTGACGATCCATGTAAGACATTTAGGCATTACAGGCTATGAAACCGAAAATTGGCTGCGCGATCATTTCAATCTCGAAATTGAAATGAGTGATATGTATAATATTTTGTGCTTAATTACGCCTGGAGATACCTCAGATTCTGTTGGAATGCTAATCGAAGCACTTACAGCCTTGTCAGCGGCCTTCTTCGAAGGCGCTGAAGCACGCGAGCTCGTTGTGAAAATACCTGAAATCCCTCAGCTTTCACTAACGCCCCGCGATGCTTTCTATGCGGAAACAGAAGTCATCCCGTTCCGGGAATCTGCCGGCAGAATTATTGCCGAATTTATCTATGTGTATCCGCCAGGCATTCCTATTCTGCTTCCGGGCGAAGTAATTTCCCAGTCCAATATCGATTACATCGTCGATCATGTTGAAGTTGGCTTGCCTGTGAAAGGTCCTGAGGATCGCAGCATAGAATTTGTTAAGGTTATTGTAGAAGAAACAGCCATTTTCTAAATCAGCGGATCTTGAAGCGTTAAATTGGTAATTTTATTGTAAACATTACCAATTCATGCTAATATGGGGCTGGGGTGATCGAAGTGAGTCAGAGCGCATTTATTAAACTTGTGCAAGGTTCTGTGGATTTCGATTTAACGACTGCTGCTATTCAGAGCAAGCTTAAGCAATATTGCGATCAGGCTGCTCGAACCGGTGAACAGCTGGGCTGGAATTACGCTGACGCCGCCTTCCCTTACACGATAGTAGAATCTGAGGATGAACGCTGGTTTTATCTTAAGGGAGCAACCGCACACTACAACCATATTATTATGGGCATCGGCAATGCAGAGTGCTCGCAAGGAAATACCGTTCCGTGCATTCAAGTCGTTTTACCCAAAACAGCCACGCATGGCGACAAAGGAAAAGCTAATGAGTATTCTAAATATATGGCAAAGCAGCTGCAAGCTGAGCTGACTTTGTTCAATGGCCGGACTATTTATTATAATCCGCGCAAATAAAAGGGATGTCCCATGTATGCTGCATGGGACATCCCTTCTTTTACTTTTATAGAAAGCCTATTGCTCAATGCCTTCATTTTCTTTGCGCGCAATTTCTTCGTAAATAGCTGCAACGCGATCCCATTCTGCATCATCTTCAATGCCTACAAGGAATGCTTCGTCATTTTCTTCCTCGATACGGAAAATTACTCCGTCCGCTTCTGGATCTTGACGATCCAACAATACTGCATATACATTCTCTTCGGATTCAAATGTATAAACCATAACCATCTCACGCTCTTGGCCTTCGTCGTCTGTTACGATAAATACATGCTCCTCATGCTCATGATCATGATCATGTCCGCAGCCGCAATCTGCACCATGCTGATGCTCGCTCATGCAAGAAAACCCCATTTCATTTGTTATGTACACAGCTTATCCTAACACGTTAAATATATTCGGGTCAAACTGCACGGCAGGAAAGAACGCCATTTTTCTTCGAGCACTAGCTTATCTTGATGTGATCACTTTTTCTGAAACAGCGGTCCAATCATCATTCGCAGACATCTTCATAAAAAACTTAATCGTATACTTGCCGGCTGTTTCAAAGCGGTAATCAATTTCTTCAGTTACAAACCAGAAATTATCATTCTTTTGATTAACCGATTCAGTTTGAATTACTCTTTCCTTGCCCTTTGGATCAAAAATAGATACTTTAACCGCAGCTATGTCGGTTTTCAAATTATCGATTTGTGAAAACACATGAAACTTGTAAGAGCCTCGGTCTACAATTCCAAACGAATTTGAGCTTTTGCCTTGAAATACAAACATATGTACATTCGGCTTATAAATGACCGCAGCTTTTTTATTGCTGTCCCACTCGATTAGCGCTTGGAACGAGCTCGCAAGCTGTCTGAGCGGCAAATATGTTTTTCCTTCTATTAATGCTCCATCATCACCAAGCTCAGAGCCATTGAAAATTACACTGACTTTATTGGCAGCTGTATTAGCAAAAATCATACTGCCACCCCATACGCTTAAAAGCAATACTGCAACTGCTACTTTCTTCTTCATTGACATCTATGCAAGCCCTCCGTCCAAATGTTCTCGTCGTAGATGTATACTGCATTTCAGTCATAAAGTTGCGCCGTTCAACGCAAATAGTTGTTCTTTTTTAATAGAGATTTTTCTTATACTACATTAACGTACTACATTAACGAAAATTTTGATAAACTTCGCTATATCTCTGTCACAACCTGTTGAAATATGCGCTTGCCTGGGAAATATAACAAGCAGATGATTGATTATTTCCAAAAATATCATTATTATTTACATAAGCTATATAAGCAGCTTTTTTTATTTCATTTCTAATTACTCGGTTATTGGAGGCTGTGTATTGAACATTCAAATGGTTGGCACGGGCAGCGCCTTTGCCAAAAAACATTATAATAATAATGCATTAATAAAAAGCGGCGGCAAAACCATATTGCTCGATTGCGGAATTACATTGCCTCATGCGCTTTACGAGCTAGGTTATAATTTCGGTCAATTAGATGCTGTGCTTATAAGCCATATTCACGCAGATCATGTTGGCGGATTAGAAGAACTTGCTTTTCAAATGTTATTTAATTATAACCGTAAGCCAGTTTTGTATATTGCCGAGCCACTTATTTCGCCGTTATGGGAGCATACACTGCGCGGCGGCCTTACACAGGGTGAGCTTACTTCATTATCTGATTTTTTTGAAGTAAGACCCCTGAAGCCGAATGAATATGCGCCTCTGACCGAAGAGCTTTCCGTCATGCCAATTCAGACAGCTCATATTCCGGGAAAACCCAGTTATTCCTTTCTTATTAACGACCGTTTTTTTTATTCAGCAGATATGCAGTTTGACAGAAAGCTGCTCGAATTACTGCATGAACAAGGCGTCGAGACGTTCTTTCACGACTGCCAGCTAGAACCTCCCGGCAATGTGCATGCATGCCTGGACGAGCTGCTTACGCTTCCTGATGCGATACAGCAAAAAATGTGGTTAATGCATTATGGCGATGCCATTAGCGAATATATAGGAAAAACCGGCGCAATGCGTATTGTTGAACAAGGAAAAATGTATAGCTTTTAAAATTAGCGGCTATTTAGCGCAAGTTAGCATGTTAGCAAGTTAGCGCAAGCAAAAAAGCTGTCACGCTTTGAAGCGTGACAGCTTTTTCGTTAGTAAAACCGAACGTTAAAATGAGGGCAAATTGTCTAAATTGTTCGATGGATCGCCGTCTGCATCTCCGCGAATATACAATTCGCCGTCGCGGCCCTTGAAAAGATTAACGCCGCTAATATTTCCTGCATTTACTTCCTGCTTCGCCTGGTCATAATCCAGTACTCTTCCGCTGCACGTTTTAAAAGCTGTCAAATCGCCGTCGCCATTTTTTTGTACAGCTACAAAGCTCTCCCGCTTGCCCATTCTATTCTCAATGAAATCATGTGCCATTTATGTCATCCTCTCTTGCTGTCATTGTCAGTATGCAGATGTAAAACCATTGCCTGACACCTTTAATATTGTCCATTTTCAAGCGGGCTATTCATCATCACTTTGCGAGCTGGAACGAAAAAATCGCACTGTCGCTGCAATGACAATTACAATTAATACAAACATCCCACCTAGCCACACAACTAGCTCCACGACTTGATCTGCCATCTTATTCCCGCCTCTCATTATATTTCTATCAAACTATGCGTAACATGCATTGCTCATAACCTTAAAATAATGAATTGGTGAGAAAATGAGATGAATATATTGACAATGCGTTTTCAATTTGCTATATTAATATTTGCATCTGCATAATATGATCTGATAGCTCAGCTGGGAGAGCACCATCTTGACAGGGTGGGGGTCGCAGGTTCGAACCCTGCTCAGATCACCATAACTTAGAAGCTGAAAGCCTTGATACTCAAGGCTTTTTTTGTTTTATAACAGATGATTGAAATATATAGTACAGATAAGTTTTTCGCAATTGTTGTAAAATCGATGTGAATATCCACTCCCAACGACGCGATGTTATTTGCGGTGCGGTCATCCATGACCGTTAGAACCAAAAAAACAGTCTTTTTGTTGCATATGTGGACATTTATGTCCTTTAGAAGAAAATTCCTTCGAAATCTCGAGCTTTTAACCCGCTAACGGAAATTTCCGTCCGTTAGAAAGTAGAAGTTGACGAAAAATGAGCGCTAACGGTCATTAGTGTCTGCATCATAAGGATCAATTCGAGCTCAACACACTTATTCACAATTTTAACTAATGCATTATTGCCTAAGCTAAGAAAAAAGCACCGATCAGGGTGCTTGAGTTGCATTACTTTTCTATAGATTTTATTTTTATGGCAGGAACGCCAGCATATAATGA
This sequence comes from Paenibacillus sp. IITD108, assembly GCF_036541265.1. Taxonomy (NCBI): domain Bacteria; kingdom Bacillati; phylum Bacillota; class Bacilli; order Caryophanales; family Paenibacillaceae; genus Paenibacillus; species Paenibacillus sp. IITD108. The sequence continues at coordinate 51,608 of NZ_JAZHCT010000036.1, forward strand.
GTCCGGCTCACAATCTTTAGTAACAACCGCTCCAGCAGCAATAACGCAACCATCACCAACGGTAACACCTGGCAATATTGTTGCTCGAGCTCCGATCCAGCAGCCCTTTCCGATAGTCACTGGCTTGCGATTAGATTCACCGGCTCGTTTTGATGATACCGCCAAGCGTTTATGCTTGGCTCGCAATATAAATGACTTCTTTTAATATACTCTACTTCAAGAATATTCCTTTACGACTAACGGCATAATATTTCTCGGAGGTGAGCTGCACATGAAATGTGTCTACTGTGAAAACTTGCAGCAAATAAAAGGAAGAAAACACCAATGTTACATATGCGCCATCGTTAGAGCCCGTTAACAGGTTATAAAACAACATCCTTCAACAAAGGGGCTGAGATGTATTGAATGGCATTCCGAAATTGCTCATGATAGCCGGTATCGTGCTTATCGTTATTGGATTAATTTGGGCTGGTTTAGGGAGGTTTATAAACCTTGGGCGTCTCCCTGGTGATATAGCAGTCGAAAAAGGAAGTGTAAAGTTTTACTTCCCCATCGTCACTTGCATAGTTATAAGCATTGTATTGTCAATTATCGCTTATATAGCTAGATGGTTTTTTAAGTGATACTATATCAGGTAATAATCCAGTAAGTGGGTATCATAGGAGGTAATCATTGGGCGGGATTTTTCATTTCTAAGTCTAAGAATATTTTTCAAAACAACGGAAACCTTAAAAAAGTACGAAAATAATAATAAGGAGGATTATCGTTTTGAAAAAAATATGCTCGTTTGCTTTTACCTTTACTGTGTTATTATCTTTACTGTCAAGCCCCGCCTATGCACTGGACAATAATCAAACGAATGTTATCCAGAATATTGATTTAACCACCCACCAAATGAACAATTACAAATCAAGCGATGGTGGAATGGATGGATACAGAGTAGATGGAAGATCTAACATAAATAATTACCGTACATCTGCTGTAGATAACAATAGAGGTACTAATTGGAGCTGGATTGGATTGCTTGGTTTAGCTGGTTTGTTCGGATTAAGAAACCGAGAAAGAGAACGTTCCTAACAAATGATTTTAACACCCCCTTTATCCAATGGGGGTTTTTCTTATTATGGAATATTTGTTGCTTAGCTAAAGCGGTTTGCAATTTGAAAAGCACTGCTGCTGCTCTTCTAAAAATCGTTACGGTGCATATATTACATTAGGCTTTTCATTATCTATTAAGAAAGGGATTATATATGAACCGCAATAATAATGATTTAGATCAGTTAGATAAAGATATTCTAATCGCCAGAATTGCTTTCATCGGATCATCAATCACACTGCTTGGTGATGGTTTATCTGCTGTTGCCGCCGGGCTTGCTTTAGAAGTGTTAGAAAACCCAAGCGAAACAAGATTTCAAAATCATACAATGCAGATAGACTCTACTCAAAAACAGTTAGACTATTTTATAAACGAATTAATAAAAATTAGAAAAGTGATCAGATAAATAAATGAATTGCTGTGGCTTCTGCTGCTAACTGCCTAACGTCCATAGCAACTATCTATTATGCTTCCCCCTCCCCTCTATTAATGCCATCATTCCATCAGCAAAATCTATTGGTTCTTTATTCTTGTTACTTTCTATTGTAATTATCGCCCCCCAGGCTTATTCTTCGGGCTTTTTGGGACAACCCTCAAACAAATATTAGATAAGCTTAATCACTTTTGAATTGGGTGATAAAAACGCCCCTAGGAGCGCTGCTTCATAAACTTTATTTCACTTTATTAAATAATCTGCAGCTTCAGCTTTCTGCTGCAATGCGTCCATTGGGTATTTTTCAACAATTGTTGAGCACACTATACAAAATGAATGGTGTGGAGGTTCGCTATGACTGAAAAAGATGGTTTTATCGAAGAAGAACGAAATGAATTTACTGATCTTGCTACAGTTGAATCTCAACGCAATGACTTAATCGCTGAAGAATTCCCTGAAGGTCCTTATGGTTCGACCATTAATGCTGAAAAATTAGGAAAAAGTACGCCATGGCGCATTGATCAACGCTCCCCTAATGCATTTGATTATGAAAACCGAGAACTTCATGCAGGAATGGAACGTGAATATGAAGGTGACCAAGGTCAAGGCAATGCTGCGCTAGATACTTTCAGAGAACCTGACGATGATAGTCTTGTTGAAGGTGAGGAGGGTTAAACCCCTCCTTATACCTGCTCTTGCATCGAGTTAATTTATATATAGACAGCGATTTGATTGAAAACTCCTCAATAATCTCCGGATCGATTCCGTAGCATTTTTTAAAACCTTCCATGTCCAGATCATACTACATCCCTGGCTGTTCTATTTTGTCCAGCATGATGCTCACAATTTTCTCCGTAATCAACGCATTCCTATTCTCGTCCGGCTTGCTAGATAATGATATACGCGAGAGATTAATAGCCGATTTAGAAGCGTTACTCAAGGGCAGCATTTTTTATCTCTTTTCTTGCAACCTATACATTGACAGAAACGTCTATAAAACAAACGCTGCACAATCGATAAAAGAGGTGAAATTATGAAAACTAAAAGATTTTTTCTGTTAATGATGGCACTAATGCTTACTCTCGTATTTACTCAAAGCGCTTCAGCATTCACAGACGTAACAGGACATTCGCAAGCTTCTAAAATTAATGAATTGCAGAAAAAGGGGATTTTAAGCGGCAATGGAAAGGATCAATTCATTCCAAACCGTTCTTTAACCTATGCCGAAGGAATTTCCTTACTAGTTAAAGCTTTTGATATTAACATCAACCATATCCGTTTTGTCAAAATGCCTGAAGCGACAGATTCCTTCCCTAATCTGGACAATGACGCCTGGTATGCAGATGCTTTTATCAAGGCATTCTATAACGGGTTGGATATTCCGAAAGATGTGAAAGCCAATGATCTTATGACGCGCGAACAATTCGCACATCATTTGTTCAAAGCTGTTATTAAGCAAGGCGACTTTGCCTTCATAGAACTTTATATGATGTTTGAGGATCATGATAAAGTTTCTGAGCCGTATCGAGACAGCGTGCAAAAGGTGCTAATTTCTAAATGGATGACGCTGGACAAAGATTTCTTCAACCCTTCAGAAGCTATTACTAGAGGCGATGCAGCAGGTGCTGTATATGATGCTCTCGCTTTTGTAGAAAAGAACAAAGCTTTGCAGCCTGTGTCTCCATTAGATAATGTACGCCTCGAAGAGACCGCTATTAACGATGAGGTTAACAAAATAACTATTCACGCAACTGTTCCGCATCCGGGATATGGAATGAAGATCAATTCCATTTCATTCGAGGGCAAAACAGCCTTCATCCTAGTAGAGCCTGTAATGCCTGATCCTGATAGAGTTTATCCTCAAGTTATTACTGATATAAGTGTAGATACGTTTATCAGTTCCGCATACAAGGCTGAGCTTATTTATGCTCAAGCTTCTTCTGATACGAGCGACTCCAGCTCCAGCAGTTCAAGCGGAGGCGGCAATTCGGGTCATTCAAGCGCAGCAGCGGCGCAATAAACACTAGTGTACTTGTTTCAAAAATCGACTTTAACAACTGTTACAATAAGAAAAGCCGGCAAGAGAGCAGACCCCAAAAGGGACTTTCCTCTAGCCGGCTTTTAATTTATATCGTTAAGTTTTAATAGCATAAACCAAAATAGCTCATTTATACATTAAGCAAGCGCCAATCAATCTCTGTTTGTCCATGCTGTCTCAAAAATTGATTGGCTTTTGAAAAAGGCTTGCTGCCAAAAAAACCGCGATGCGCAGACAACGGACTAGGATGAACGGACTCAATGATGCAATGCTTATTGGCATTAATCATTTTTTTCTTCTCTTGCGCATGCTTTCCCCATAACACAAATACTACCGGCTCCTCGCGATCATTCAACAATTCGATGATGCGATTTGTAAACTGTTCCCAGCCAATCCCTTGATGCGAGCCTGCTTGCCCATCTTCGACTGTCAAAACTGTATTCAGCAGCAGCACTCCCTGCTTTGCCCAGGCGTCCAAGCAGCCATTCTGCGGCGTCTCGCAGCCTATATCGCTAGCAAGCTCCTTAAAAATATTGCGCAGCGACGGCGGATGCTTTACGCCCTCCATGACAGAAAAGCTCAAGCCATATGCCTGTCCAGGTCCATGGTAGGGATCCTGGCCAAGAATGACAACCTTAGTTTCAGCAAATGCAGTCAAATTCAAAGCATAAAATAAATGGTCTTTTTTAGGGTAAATAATCTTTTCCTCATAGCTGCGTTCCAGATTCTCTGTCAAAGCAGCCATATACGGCTTATCCTGCTCTTCTGCAAGAATTTGCCTCCAATCTCCTTCAATAGCAGATAACATTGCAAATTACCTCCAGCACTATCTTCAAAGTTATGATTCTATTATTATATCACATACTTTTCACGTTTTAGAAACTGTGTCGAATGCTAGGAGGGTATCGATTAATTGTGGATCGACAGCTTCGCTAGAATCGCTATTATGTCCTACAATCACCAATAGCGTTCCAACTTGATACTTTTCATA
>NZ_JAZHCT010000037.1:0-49741 GCF_036541265.1 Paenibacillus sp. IITD108
GCGGGACGCTCTTTTTTTGATAGTATACAATTTCACAAAACCAGGATTTTGTACATATGTCTGTAAATCGAATAAAGTCCTTGCTACCATTGATTTTTTTGTATGGTATTGGCTTGTGTCACAATCAATGATTTTGATTTTGGTCGTTACTTTTTCACTTCCCACTTTTCATTCAAAAAACTGTTGAACAGCTGAACTGAATGAAATGTACAGCAGAGCTTGCTTCCGATTCTCCGTTATTTCCTGCTATGGCATAATCCAGGTAGCTAGTAGCAAACATCAATCCCATTTTTGATATTCCAGTTTGCGCTATATTACGATCAAAATCACTCTTCGTAACCTCTTGAATATCGATGGCCTGATCCATAGCTGCTTCTGAGTATTCCCGTTTCAGAGCCCAGGAAACCTGTTCATCTCTGGAGTAATACCAGAATTTTTTCATCTTTACGGATGATGCTATAAACGGTGCTACAATCTGTAAATACCAGTTATTTCGCAGGAATGTATAAGGAAAACCAGAATTCTTTATCAGTTCTTCCGTCTGACGATGGTTGATCTCTAGTCCGAACTTGGGATACTCCAAACCGTAGAGGCTCGTATATGCGATATACTTGACTCCGTTAATTCATGCTGCCTCCACGACATTCTTCTGCACTCCCGGCACAGAAATTGAAACGAATAAGAGACGGTCGATTCCTTTTAGCGCATCTACCATAGAATCCAGATTCGTATAATCTCCAATGCGGATATTGATTCCTTTATCCTTTAAAGCTTCGCCTTTTTCCTCGCTGCGAATGAGAGCGTACATATTCGCTTCCGGTGCGAATTCTCTCAAATAATCCAAAGCGTAGCTTCCATAGCCACCGTTAGCGCCTGTCACCATAATATTCATAATCGTTTTCCTCGCTTACTCCCCTAGTTATTTCACTTCTTCGTTTCTCGTGGTTCAAAAACGGGTCTCGAATAATCAACTATCATTTTGTAGCCATTACATCTTCCATCAGTTCATCTACAATTTCTTTGCAAGTTTTAATCTCTTTAATAGGGTCGATTTCACTAGAAACAGTAACGATCCCCTCTTCAAGCTTTCCTTTCAACAATCCCAGTTTGTAGGTTTCTCCACTAATTGTCGCAGTGCTACCTTCCTCGACTTCTAACTTCTTTGCCTCCAACGCTAACGTATTAGGTGTGGTGCGCAGTAACGTACCATAAGTTGTCATAAGAAGAATTAGCTCTTCACTTCCATCTTTGATTATATCCTGCTAAGTCACTTCACTCGCTGGGGACTCTTTAGATGCGATAAATCTCGTACCCAGGTAGACTCCTTCTGCAACTGAAGCAAATGCAGCATTAACAGTACGTTTATCTACAATACGCCCTGTTGCCATAACAGGTATACTTACTGCATCAGATAAACTCAAGAAGGAAGAGCTAATCGAAGTGTTCTGTGGAGAGTTATTAACCAAAGATATTTCAGATGTTAGAAAAATAATGGATATAACATTATTAAAAGAGGCAAGTGAACATCCTCTCAGGATTCACCTGCCTCTTTTATTATTTGCTGATAGTAGACGAAGAATCTTTATTAAAATAGTTCTTGCTAGCATCTTCAAAATTCTTAAAAGTTATATGTTGCCCTACTCCTGATTCACACCATAAATCAAAAAAGGGTTTTACTTTTGAAACTGTATTTCCTTCGTCATTCCTTTTTACACACCTTGTTATGTACAGGTGTTCGATTGCTCTTGAAACAGCCACAAAGAAAGTGCAAAGTTCTTCATCCATGTTGCTTCCGAAAAATGCAGAATCCTCTAGTCCAATAAGAAATACTGCTTTGTATTCCAACCCTTTACTTTTATGTATAGACATAATCGGAATAGAGTGAGATCCTTTGAAGCTTTGTATAGACAATAGCCAATCATTGCAAATACAATATTCCTGCCACAACAAGTTTACAAATTCATTTTTTAAATTCTCTAAGTATCTTTGATCATAATTATTGTAAACTGCAATCAGCTTAGCAGGATCCAAGAAATCTACTACTAAGTTTACGGCTTGATCTAATTCTTCTTTCGAGGTTACACATTCTATATTTTTCTTAAGTAGTGATATAAAGTTTGTTAACTGGGTTTCTAAATCAATTAGCAACGAAGTTGAAGTTCTTGAATTAAAGCCAAACAAATGTTTTAAGATTCTAATCAAAAAAGTCCATTCATCAGGCGATTTGACAGGTGATACCAGATGAAAGAAAGCTTGAAATATTTGTATGAGATCTTCTTTTAATAATCTTTGGTATATTTCTTCTATCCTTGATTCAATATTATACCTGTTAAGTTCATCTGAAATTTTACTTGTATATTCTTTCGGTAATTTTCTTGTTAGAATACAGATCTCTGAAGCTTCTAACTTATGTTCATTAATAAGTTCGTTAATTTTTTTAGCTGCAACTATAGACTCTTCTACATCATTTCTAAAACTCCATAGCTCAGATACCCCTTCACTACCAGTCCACTTTTCATTATATTTAATATCAATATTTTGATTTGTCATTTTTTTAATCATCGGTTGTTGAAGCATTATAAGCCTCGGTGCCGAACGATGATTAAAAAGCATAGTTTCAGTATTACTATTGAAATCAGCAGTAAACTGATCAAATATATTTGATACAGCGCCGGCCCAAATCATAACACGTTGCTTACTATCTCCTACAGCGGTTAATACATTTTGAGGGCTAGAGAAAGTGCTTTTAATTAAGTCATAATGATGCTGTGGAGTATCTTGAAATTCATCTAAAAAAATATGTCCATATGTTAGTCGTAGAGAATTACGAACACTTGGGAAGGTTCTAACAATATACTCAGCAAGACGAGCAATCATAGGATAAGTGAGTTTAGGACCTAATTGTTCGTTACCTTGGACTAATAAAGGCCATACTTTCCTCGCTATGTCACCATATTCAGTCTCAGCAAATGGTAATTTATACTGCACTAGATATGTCTTTAAGTAGAAATTCCTCTTTTTTTGCATTACCTTTTGATATCCTGCCGCGGCATACGCAGCAGTTATATCACTATCAGTGGCGATTTGATAGTCATTTTTAGGTCTAAGGTCATCAGGCAAAAGATTACTGAATTGATCTAAGATGTTCTTAGCAAAGGCATCATATGTTTTAGAAACAAATCTTCTCGAGAAAGTATCGCCGCATCTATCAGTAACTCGTCTCGATAAGTTTTTTGCTGCATCTACTTTGTAACTCAAAGCTAGAATCTGTCTAGGGAAGACAAGTTTGTTAGTCTGGAGTAAATACGAGGCTTTCTGAGCTAACAATTCGGTTTTTCCAGCTCCGGGACCAGCAGAAACCATTGTATTTACTTCAGCTTTAATAATATTCAGTGTAGTGGGATCAAAAGACATTTGATCTGCAGGTCTCCACTCTCCACTCGATATGTATCGTATCATTTGTTATTATCCTTTATGTTTAATTTCTGCTTAATTATATTTCCAATATCTTTGAAAACTGTCGGCATATTGGCTATAAGCGTGTCATTCTCTGTTTCCGAAAGGATTCTCATATGTGTTGATGGCTTCCCTCGATATAAAAAGAAATATTTATACCAAACCATTAATCTTCTTTGCTGTTCTGAGTAGAGCTCACCTTTTTTGGAATCGTCTTTTAGAGTAGTCGCAACATCTGAATTAATACGTGCTAAAAATTCAGCACTTGCTTTTTCGGCATCGCTTAATTTCGAAATCTTCTTATTCTTTGTACCGATTTTTACTGCCGGACCTTCATTATCACTAATACCAGCTAAATAGTGATCTAAATAAGCTTCTAACATAAGAAAATCAATATCTAGCGGCGCACTAAAGAAAATATTATACGATTCCAGAAAATCTACCCAAGTTTGTAAATTTTCACTTTGGGGATCCCATGAATGCATACCTTCTAACTGTTTGTCACTAAGAGTCTCACCATCTGCAGTTTCAAGTAATACTGCTTTATCTATTCCGTTTTCAATTAACTGTACCAGGCAATACTTTACACGTCCCCAACCACCTCCATCTCGCTCAAGATCTAGGTCTAGGAGTGTAATGAATGGTATATCTAATTGATAAAGAAGTTTCCAAAAATGGTTTACATGTCTGCCTCCGAGTGGTACAACTGAAACTTCATGGAAATTAATTCTTAAATCAACTAAGTCCATAAAATGAGGAATAATAATCTCTTCACTATCACCTTCACCTAAGATAACCAGACTTGAGAAGTAAACTTCTGGGTAGGCTCTTATCGCTTCTTTTACATATTTATAAGCTTCTTCACTATCATTTGGGAGTAGTATAGAGCGAATTAGTGTTGATCTTTTAGTTTTGCATGTTCTGAAATGACGTATTTGAGAAGGGTCTATTCTCTTAATAATCGCTGGACTATGGGACGATAAGATTACCTGTGAGTTACTATTATTAGAAATTGTTTGGAGATTTTGAATGATTCTACCCAATAAATGTGGTGCAACATGATTTTCCGGTTCTTCTACGCATACAATGGTTAGACATGGAGGTATTATGCTAAACATTCTCTCATCTATCGATCTATCAGGATCTTCTAACATCTCTTTGAGTGTTATTTCTTCTGTTTTTAGTAATGAGGCGACCAATGATAAATAAAATAAAGATCGTAAACCATCGCCTAAAGAATCAACTGTATAACCATTTTCAATTTCTGTAGGAGAAAAGAAAGGATCTATCTTCCTTAATATACTTTCAATATCTTGAGTAATGAAATGTAAGTCAACGTCAGTGTATCTTGTATCAGCGTGATATTCATTCCATTGCTTACCAATAATCTCTTTAATCTGAGTAACACCTTGATGCTTATTTAATATTTCTTTAACCCCTTGCATTTTTTGACTAATTTCAAGTTTGAAAGAACTATCAAAGTTAATACGTTGAATAAGTCTCCAAAGCAAAGTTCCTGATACCATGCGAAGTTGAACAGAGGGATCTCTAAGTGCAGGGACATATATTATTTTTATTTGGGATATTTGTGTTTGAGAAATGGGTCTTTTTTCTTGGGGACTTAATGGAGTTGATTCAGGAGCAGTAACGAAATAAAGATTAGTTACTACTATCCCCTCCGGTTGATTACTCCTTTGCCAAGTCGCTTCTAATCGAATCCTGATATATGGGGGTCTACCTTCCCCTGGCTCAATAACGAAATTGTTAAAAAAGGGTGGGACAGTGTATTTTTCTATTCCATTTTCTTTTGTTACCTCGGGGAAATCAAATATTGATTCGATCCAAAGCTCACTTTGGATCAGACCGTCTGGGGTAGTACCCGCAGGTAGATGAAAGTCAGCTCGTGTTATTTCTCTATCCTTACTACTCTCTCCAAATAATTTAAGTAGAGCATTGAAAAATGTCGTTTTACCACTGCTATTACTTCCAATAATCGCGGATAAATCACTAAGTGTAATTACTTCTTCATCACTAAAAGATCGAAAATTCTGCAACTTTACTTTAGCGAGTCTCATATCTTAACTCCTTATATCGGATAGTAGTAAAATATTCCCACAAAATCTTTAAGAACTCTGTCTCTTAGTACATCTTTGACTATCTTTTTCACTATGAATGCAGACCCTACTGTGAAATACGGCCACTAACACACCCCTCTAATAGGAAATTATACCATAAATCTAATTGACTAAATAGCTTTAAAACGACGAAATAGGACAACGTTTCCGCTGCCCAAATAATGTATGTCACATTATCATGTTCATTTTCTGGAGATCCTCCTTGGACTAAGCCGAGAGGGTCAAACTTATTAACGATTATTCTTAGTTCCAGAAAGTCTTTTGTATACTCGTCAGATATTTTCTTTTTTAGGTCTTTATCTATGTCCCCTCAACCTCCAAATGATTGATCTATTGTACCCGTTAGCCACCCATGCCCCTCCTGAGGCACCACAAATTATGAAAATGGGTAGAACCCGTCAATACTGTTACTACGGCTGGGAGAGGAAGGTCGATCAACTATGGTGCGTTTAGAGCCCATCCGTTAGTCTGACTCCAACGACCACGGTGCACCACTGAATGTTGCTCCTTTAGGGAAGCACTCATAGTAGATTAATCCTACTCTGGTTATTGCACCAGCCCCAATTATGACAGCCGTAGAAAGGTTGAATGTCGTGGATGTAATTATTGAACGGGCGTGCGGTATGGATGTCCACAAGGACAATATTACTGCATGTGTCATGACACCTGGAGGAAAGGAGATTCAAACGTTTTCTACTAAAACTGTTTTCCCGCTCAAGTTAGTGGATTGGATTAAACAACATGGATGTACTCATGTGGCGATGGAGAGCACAAGTGTTTACTGGAAACCCATTGTTAATTTGCTTGAGGCTGAGGACATCGAATTTCTCGTTGTAAATGCCCAGCATATGAAAGCTGTTCCTGGACGCAAAACCGACGTTAAAGATTCAGAATGGATCTGCCAACTTCTTCGATACGGACTGATTAAGGCCAGTTTCATTCCAGATCGTGCTCAGCGTGAGTTAAGAGAGCTCGTTCGCTATCGTCGCAGTATTATCGAAGAACGTGCCAGGCAGCATAGTCGGATCCAAAAGGTTCTGGAAGGAGCCAATATCAAACTCGGCTCTGTTGTCACAGATATCATGGGTGTTTTAGCTAAAAACATGCTCATGCCATTGCTGAAGGTGCAGATGATCCACAAGAGTTAGCCAACATGGCCCAACGCACACTAAAGCGGAAAAAAGACGATCTTGAACTAGCCCTTCAAGGTTATGTAAGCACCCATCAACGACTCATGCTTATGACCATTCTAACCCACATCGATTTCCTTACGGAACAAATTAATATGCTGGATCAAGAAGTCGCACGGCGTGTAAGTTCTTATCAAGAAGATATCGAACGGCTTGATTCCATTCCTGGCATATCTACACGCACTGCCGAACAAATCCTAGCTGAAATCGGTACGGATATTAAAAACCAGTTTCCAAGTGCTGCCCATATGTGCTCTTGGGCGGGACTTGTTCCTGGACATAACGAAAGTGCAGGTAAAAGGAAATCGTCTAAGACCAAAACGGCAATAAATACTTAAGATCAGGATTAACAGAAGCGGCTCAATCAGTAAGAGGTTCTAAAAACTACCTTGGCGCACTGTATAGACGTATAGCTGCACGAAAAGGAAATAAACGAGCAGCAATTGTAGTCGCTCACGCCATGTTAAGAATCACCTATTACCTTCTTACTCGTAAAGAAATGTATGTAGACTTAGGCGAGGACTACTTTGATAAACAAAGACAACAATCAATTGTCCGGCATGCTCTCCGCAGACTTGAAGGACTAGGCTACTCCGTTACCATCACTGAACCTGGAGCCTCCTAATCTAAATAAAGCTACAATAAAAAGCAATTCTGGCGCTCTCTCCTTTAAAAAACGAACGAGCAGCGTCTTCTTTAGTGTTGCCTTCTTCCATACTTTGGTGCAATGAATTTTCATAGTAGTTTAATAAAATGCAAGTGTTTCTCAGTTCTTTGATTGAGTTCTCGACTTAAACCGGATCAGGCGGCGCAAACCGGTTATTGCTTGCTTGCTCGTAAGCGTAGGCAAGTCTGAATAGCGAAGGTTCACTGTATGCGGTTCCGACAAAGGTTATCCCCTGCGGCCCCTTGGTTGTATAGCCTCCATCTGCGATGATTCCTGTCTCTGCATATCCTCCCGGCACTGTAATGGCAGGATACCCCGCACGTGAAGACAAATCGAGCCCATCCTCGTTGCCAAGAAACAGAAGCGCGTCCAATCGATATTCGCAAATCGCGTAGTCGATCCCCTGGCCTCGGGCCACCTCTCGGTTCAGGCGTAAACTCTCGATGTACGCCGTTTCGGTTAACGTGCCACTCGTTTCGTTAGACCAGATTAGCGTATCTTGGCCGTATTTAAGCGCGGAGTCGCGATTCGTTTCGTTATAGGCTATGAGTTCATCTAACGTTCTAACCGAAGCGCCGGTCCCTGCTTTGGCGAGATAATCGTTCAGCCCTTTTTTGAACTCGAAGCGCATCACGTCCCAGTCCCACTTAGCACTCTCACAAGGCAACGATATCGGGTCGACGATAGTGGCCCCGCATTCCTTGCACAAGGCGATCGTCCGTTCGATAATCGCTAACCGGGCTTGGTCCAGTCCTCGATAATATTGACGCGGAATACCGATTCTCGCGGCACGCAAACCGTTAAGATCCAAAAACCGTGTATAGTCCTTGTGCGCTATTCGCTCTTTAGATAACATGGCTACATCTTCCGGGTCCGCCGCTGTCATGGCACCGAGTAAGATCGCAGCGTCCCTGACTGTCCGAGTCATTGGGCCGGCTGAATCTTGGCTTTGAGTAATCGGGATGATGCCCGAACGACTGACGAGCCCGATTGTGGGCTTCAGGCCGACGAGGTAGTTCTGCGAGGACGGGCTGATGATTGAACCGGAAGTTTCTGTTCCGATGGCAGCGGTACACAAATTCGCGGCAACCGCTACACCGGAGCCCGAGCTCGATCCACCTACGAACAATTCACCAGGACCATAAGGATTTAGTGTCAAGCCACCTCTGGAGCTATACCCTGCCCACATCGTAGGCGACATGAAATTCGCCCATTCCGTCATATTTGCCTTGCCCAAGAATACTGTTCCTGCAGCCCTTAATTGCACAGCTACAGACGAATCCTTCTGTGCAAAATGGTTCGCCAGCGCGACCGACCCAGCACTAGTGTGCATACGGTCACCTGTATCGATATTGTCCTTGAGTACGATAGGGATGCTGTGAAGCGGTCCGCGAGATCCGCCTTTCTGTCGTTCTTCGTCTAGCGACTCTGCGACAGAGATCACGTCCGGATTAACTTCCAGCACCGCTTTCAGAATTGGGTTAAATCGTTCAATCCGCTCCAAATACCAGCGAACGCAATCCACTGCCGTTAACGTACCTAATTCCATCGCCTCTTGTAACGAAGCAATGTCTGCCTCGAATAACCTTTCGTTTATCGTTCTATCCATCTTAGAGGCACTCCAATTCTACTTTGCTATATTTAGGAAATGTTTGATACCAACAGTATACAACCATCAGAAATCAATTTACTATGTATTATTTGTGTTTACACTAGCTGCTTAGAATCTGTTCACCTTACGCAAGTTGGCGTCTTCGCAGGATGACAAAGAAAACACGGAGTATCGGGATACGTTGCGCAAAAGGGCTTTGACCCGTTGAGACATGGGAGTGAAAATCGCTAAGGGCACCATGGAGAATACGTGTAGTAAATGGAATTAATTAGGTGAGGCTAATCCCCGCCTCTATTTATGCACGCCTTCTAACGCTTATCCTAGCAAACCTGGCTCTTATCATTCGTCAACCAAATATATTAGGGGATGAAATCCTGCGAATACACGAGCTTGCGTGAGAAAATCAAATCATATCCAGGGAGTTCAATTAGACAGAGGGGGAAAAATGTAGGTTTTTATTTTTATACTGATTGTACTTACATCCTAAGGTCATAGCCAATGATTTTATTTGCATCTGTGTCGATATAAATACCGATTGAACCTAATAAGGGATCAAAAGTAGTCTTAAATAAGACCCGAGCTATGCTTTTAGACTTTTCTTTGGCTGTTTTTACCCCAATGTCATCCCACTTAGCTAGGGTAACCTCGGCTTGTTTCCAGTCACCAATAACTGTTTTTCTCTCAGCTTCCTCCAATGAATTCCATGCGATCTCTCGCATCTTCATTTCATCTAATGACTTTGACTCTGTTGTTCCTTTACTGCAACCTATAAGCGTCATCATTAATAAGAAACACAGTAACATTAGTTTAATCTTCAAATATACACCTCCTGAGCTATCGCGTTTAATAGTTTGCTTGTATCTTCTACCATTTATTAGACGAAATAAAGATCTGTTTGTTCCACTATACTGCCCGTCCCTCGGTTTTAAGGGTTTATCTCACATATACTCACTCATTCGCAGGATTTCATCACCATGGATTAGATATGGAGGTGGAGAAAGCTGGGAGCGGATGCCGTTAGCCTAGTGACTGAGCATGCGGGAACAGAGGAATTGCTTCAGCTATTCCTTTCTACCTAACTCTACTGCACGCAAACTCCACAAGCGCCCTGGTGTTTACCATCCCATGGCTCGACGGGTCTATGCCCTTACATTCCATCGTCATACTTATCCAAGGTGTGGAGACCGATTGCGTTTAGCGGACGGGTCTAAGCCCTTTTTGGGCAGGAACTCGGTTCTCCGTGCTTTCTTTGTTAAAATCCTGCGAATGAGTCAATATACGTGGTGGGTCAATGCTCTACGCTGCTTGTAAAACGAGATGGCTTGCCTTTTCGGGAGTAAATGTTTCTGCTCGATGGACCATGCCGATTAAAACTCGTGCTACTTTGCCCACAAGTTTAAACACAGACTGTTGTTTTTTCATGTGCTTTACTTGAACATTGTGCTGATGTAATTCTTGAAAGACTGGATTTATTCCAATGAGCTGGATCGTCGCCAGATAAAGATATTTTCTTAACCTGGAGTCCCCTCGTTTGGAGACAACGATCTGGCCTTTCCTTTTCCCCGATGTGCTTTCGGCCAAATTTAGACCGGCTTTGCGTAGTAACTGACGTCCATGTGCGTACTGTCTGAGGTCACCTGCACCTGCTAAGATAGCCGCAACGAAGATAGGACCCATGCCTTTTATGGAACGCATCTGAACGGCCATGGGGATCTCCTCTAGCAATACGTGAAGCTGCTTTTCAATGTCCGCTAACATCTCCGTAATTCGTTCAAACTCCGCGATTAAACGTGCCAAATCTAGCTTTGCTTCAGCTAAAGCTGTAATGTCTCCCACACTTCGTTTAGCTTGGGCAATGAGCTCAGCTGCCTTTTGTATGCCTGTTGTACCGCCTGCCCTCTGCATGTGTTTTTTCCACATTGCTATGATTTCTGGTACGGTCTGATCTGTGAGATCCTGAGGTGTAGGGAACTCCTTCAATGTAGCCATTGAACGTTTGCATGTCCAATCCTTAAAAACCGAGCTATACTCCGGATAACGGATATCCAGCCACCGAATAATGCGATTTTGTAACCGTACACTATTGGCAACCCAAAATTCTCGATCGCTCATCAGCGTCCGCAGCCGCTCAAATACATGGGTCTGTTTCGTATGTTCATAGTAGTAGCCTCGACTTACTACATCTGCAATGACAAGCGCATCTTTAGGGTCACTTTTCGATTGACAGTTGTCACGGTTCTCTTTATTGCGTTTTGTCGTTGCTGGATTAACTAAAACGACTTGCAACTCTTTATTTGTAAGCCAATTAGCTAGGTTCCACCAATAATGGCCTGTCGGTTCCATGCCTATGATTGCATTGCTTAGATGGTGCTTTTGCTGGATACCTTCCATCCATCGCTGCAACTTTTCAAATCCCTCTATGGTGTTGCTAAATGATAGATGCCGATTCGTCAGTACGATCCCACGATAATTCGTAATCTGTGCCACATGAGTTTCCTTGGCCATGTCGATCCCTACAATTAAATGCGAGGTCGTAATTCGTTCGATACGTTGATTTTGTGCTTCCGATTGTTTAAACTTCATGATAAGAGTGCCTCCTTGATGGTGTTGGGTTATTTACCCTTGGACAAACCCATCATACCGAGGCGCTCCTTTTTTGACAAAGGCGATTTCTTAGCCTTAACAGGAATGTTTAGTTTAACAAAAATGGCATCTTTTCAACTTGCCTGCTGCCGATAAGATATTGGGAATATAACAAAGTTCTTGTCATCGTTTTTTGACAAAAACTTGATATCATAAAATAAAAAGCCGCATAATTAGCGGCTTCTAATTTTGTTGATTTATTCCATATGTATTATCCATTTCAGAAAGCCTGGACAAGTAAATAAAGTCCTCGACTGCCGCTTTGCTAATTCAACTAACGTTCCCCATTAGTGTGAACGAAGAGAGAAAGAATGAACATCCATCCGCATGGTCATCATTTTTTAATTAAATACTTCATCATTTATATGGTAATGATCCGCAAGTTTCATGATGTCTTGCCTGTCTATAGTTATTTCCACTGATTCACCGATTAATCTGGAATAATCTTTTTTCATTTGTTGGTGCATCTTTCGTGCTAAAGAATAAAACTCCATACTCCTCTTCCACATATCAATAAACAACTCGGCGTATTGATGTTCATACTGGGTTATGAAGATTGGGTTGTCTGGTATATGTGTATACTTATTTGGTTCTTCAGCAATCCTTTTCTTGGCCAACTCTCTAGTAGCAGAAAGAAATGACAAAGGTATATGCAAGTTCAAATTTCGCCAATTATTAAATTGATTAAGTGCTTTTCTGCTATCATCGGGCAATTTTGATAAATTTAAGTCTAACCCATTTGCTATTCTCTTATCGGCAATTTCGCGAAACTTATTATATGATAAGGATTGCTTTGATTTATCTCCGATAAGGTTTAATAATACCGTCTGTACGTGCCTTGTTTTATCAAAGAAATCTTCATAAGTTTGATTAGAAACCTTTTTTATTGGATCATTTTCTAAATCTTGTTCCATTATAAATTTCTTTAATTCCTCAATATATCTTTTATATCTAGTGAGATACCTTGCTGTTGTATCAATAATATCACGTAAGTAATAAATAAAATCATCTTTATTTACTAATGGAAAAACGTTCCTTGTCACTTAAGTTGACTCCCCTCAAGAACTTTTACACACTTACATATGGGCAGTTACTACTGTAACACTCGTGTCCACCCCGGCTTATTCAATGTAAAGACCATCAGAATACTCAGGCTTAAGCTTATCTAGTGTTTTATTTGTAGTGCATAATACGACCAGGTATGCATTATTGTCATCGGTTTCTTGCCATTGACTCATAAAGTCAACAAAAATCTTACCGTCTTCATCCCTCATTGTAATTTCATTTATAACTTCCTGTTCATTATCTGGACCATCCCAACCACATTGAATCCCCGCGACTAGAGCAGATCCATTAACAACTACACGAGGATAAATAGCACATTTGCTTTCAAGATTATAAGCATCAATCATTGCCAGTCCGTATACAATTCCATCACTATGATATAGCTTCCCGTAAGTAATGCCACCACGCATCATTACTTTAACACTCATCATGTCTAGTTGTAGATGAATAACCTCCATTAATAAGTTGGACAATGGCGAAGTATTTTCATGTGGATATGAAATGACAATTGAATCCGAAAAAACAGAAACCTCTATACCGGACTCCTTTAAAGACAGCACATCTCGTTATCTTCTTTTATTGCTGCAATTCGAGAAAGCGCTTGATGTATTCTCTTTGCAATAGCTGGATTATTAACTGTTTGACCAACAATAGAGCTGAACCCCAAAATGTCAATAAACGCTATAAATCGATCTTCATATATTGTTATTTTCTCAGTCATACTCTTAAGGCCTTACCTTCCCCTGCAAATTGCTTACAAATGCTCTTATCTAAAAGAGCAGATATTTGGTCCGCTTCACAACTTGCACATCGTGTTATATCTCTCAGCTCTTTCGCATTAATAAAGGCCCTAGAGACTTAGCAGTATCCGAAGTGTTCATAATCGCATCCAAAAGCAACTGTCTCTTCTCAGATAAATTTGAATCATCCTCGGATTGATCAATTAACATATCAACAATTACGTTAGCAGCCCATAAGCTGCCTTGCATAAGTTCTGACACAATAACCTGGAGTGTCTCAGTATTTGGAAGTGACAATTTTTTCGACTTATCGTGCTCCCGTTCCCCGAAAAGTGATATGTAATCATAAACAGGATGATCTTCGAACCTCACAATTTGTTCGATCTCTGATTCATGTATTGAATGAACTTCATCACCAAAAACATCGCTCTGCTTATAAAACTGCAGTTTCCCTAGATAGTCAGCTTCCTTATCTAGCTTATAATCCTTCAAGAATATCTTGTAACCATTAGGTTTAACTTTCACATAATTCACTTTCAACCAATCGACTTCTTTCAAGCTTTCCGAAAACATACAATAACCTCCTATATAAATATAATTGCATTCTGTTTAATACGATCCACACCAGCGATAGTATTAGAGCACTAATAACCTTGCAATTACCCATTGAGAGATTTCCCCTCTCTTAATACCATTTTGAATCAATTATAGAATTATTACAACCCAATTTCGGGCATTTTTTCCCACTATATTCCTATGAGTTCGAACTTCCACAATCCCTTTATTAATATGTTTCTTATCCAAGTCAAATCAAAAGAAAGTACATATATCCTTTTCAAATGCTCTTGTGGGTCATTTGTACTGCTCTCTTATTGTTATTCTGCTCATGTTATTTTAGGCGGACTGTAAACTGTTTCAGCATTGTCAAGAAGCTAACTAAGCGAACTCTTGATGCACGAGTATTTCGTTGGAGTTTCCCGCCATGAAAACGAACGCCGATTTTCAAACTAAATCTGTTCTGACTCGGCTAATACCCCACACAGAAGGGGTTTCGAGAAAGAATATAAATCACCATGTTCTAGATTAATAGAATATGCTACATTATATCTATTACTATGGGAATAGGTGGGCGTCAATTGACATTTACTAAGTACATAGGAGTTTATGCAACTTATAGCGACTTATTTGGTGAAAAATTCGATTTACCTAAACTACAGAAATTAATCGAAGACCTTCCATTTGGTCCGATAATAAATGCTCTTTCACAAATTAGCTCTATTCAAGGTATTGACAATAAAACTATAAGAACCAATTTTATTGAATATTTGAGATCATACGAAATCCCATACGTAGATTTAATTGAGCAAAAACTTGCAGCACGAGTTCTTTACAGTAAGCAAGGTTTACTTACTGTATGGAAATGGGTTTTAGCATTCGGTGACCAAACGAAGATCGATTCCGAAATAAATATTGGGCATGCTGCTAGTTTGATTGTTTACCTTCACCTAATTAGTTCAGATTATTTGTATGATGAGAGAATAGATGTCGGTCAAATAAAGTATGACTTATTCACAAATGTATTTTTCAATTCAGAGCAGCCTGTAAATGTAGCTCTAGCAAGAGCTGTTATTTTATTTAATGATATTGCACAAGAAGAGGATGATTTTAATAGAAAAGAATTTATCGATGTTAATGAAACTTTTATAAATAAGTATGGATACTCTATTAAGGAGTATTTAGCTTCAGTTTTTATGATTTTTGCAGGATTTATCAAAAAAGATTCCGAGCTCGTTTCGAATTGGACTCTTCCAGTCAGTTACTTTGAAAGAACTAATATTCCTGAGCAATCCCAAAAGGTATTAAAAGAGATTTCTATATCATTAGAAGAAGCACGTAAATGGTCAAAATCTACTATACACGAACCTTGGAATTACACAATTTTTCGGCAGAAACCGATATTATCATTGAATAACGGAAGTTTTATGCCCATAAATTTTATGTTTCTTTGCGAAACCGTCTTTAGTGAACTTTACTTTAAAATTCGTCATGCCTATCCAAATGAAAATACACAAATACTAAGCTTTTTTGGAAGATGTTTTGAGCGTTATGTTGAGTCAATTGCTATTCAAGCAGTTAATATATCAAATCTGCCTTATGAATATATAAAAGAGTTTCAATTTGGTGGTAAAAGATCACCTGATGCAATGATTCGTCTAGGTAATAAACTCTTAATAATTGAAGCAAAAGTTCGAAGATTAAGTATGGATTCATTAATTAATCCATCGCAGCAGGTTATCGATAAGGATATAAACAGAATGGTCGTCACTCCGTTAAAACAACTTCATAACTGCCTATTGGAACTTAAGAAAATTGGGCATCCTGTACTTGACGATGTAGACGACATCTATTTAATGTCGGTAACATATGGGAGCTTTCCGTCTCTCCCACCATTTGAAGAAGAAATAGATAACAACTTACAGAGTCATTTTAAAATTCCAATTAAAGGACATTATCATCTTGACATTGAGGAATTTGAGTTGTTAGCTGAAGTTATGAGTAGGAAACATGCGAAACCTGTTTTCAAATATCTTGATAACAAAAAGAAATTGATGAGCAAAATGTCTTTTAAGAACTTCTTATTTTCAAGTAATTTAAGACCAAGAATATTTGGGCCGATTAAAGAAAAGTTAGACGAAACGTTAAATGAAATTCAGGATATTGCTTTTGGTCCTAGGAATACACGTTAAGAACACTTTGTATTGAAAAAATTCATTTCTTACTGACACCGACGATGAGTATTACCTTCTCTCCACATTAAAATGCCCTTTCTGGTAGCCCCTTGACTGTACCGCTGTTCATTAACAACGTGTGCCAAGCGCCTTCAAAAACTGATTTTATAAAATGAGAGGTTCATTTTCCTTTACCTTGATTAGATCCATTGTTCCAAAGTCTCACCTATGATTAAGCGGAGGAGGCTTTTCACAGACCCATTTGGACAACCTGATATGGCCGTTAAATTATATCAAAGAAAGAGTGCGGATAAAAATGGCCGAAGTAGAATTAATAAAATTCCTGATTCTAAAAATCCGTCTAACATAATTGACTTATAAATGCGAAAGAAGGTGTTATTTTGACTCTATCCATTGCATGGGTCCGAAATGTACATAATTGCGAAGAACTAGTTATCGCATCAGACAGTCGTTTAAATGGCGGTGTACGTTGGGATGAATGTCCTAAGATTATCACATTACCTAGATCGGATAGCGCAATTTGCTTTGCTGGAAATTCACATTATACATATCCAATTATGATGCAATTAATTAACGCCATTTCAGCATATGGTCGATCAAGAGACAGGGCAATGGATCTTCACGATTTAAAGGGGTTTGCATTAAATGTTTTCAACTCATTACAATCTAGTGTCGTATTTGATAATTTTATTACCCGAGATAGTGAATTAAATGAGACTGAATTTATATTGGGAGGATATTCTTGGATACGCAAAAGCTTCTCAATTTTTCTTATTCAATACTCTCGTCATTATAAGAAATTTGTTGTGCGACCAGCTTTTAATCTTGGGAGATTAGGCAAAATTATTTTTGCCGGCGATTGGAAACACAAAGGGAAACATCGCTTAGTAGAACGCCTTAGAAAAAAATATGGGGTTAATTTAGCAGGCGATAATGTTCAAGGGTTTGATATGGAGCCTCTTGAAGCGTTAAGTGATCTTTTACTAGAAGCAGGTCGAGATGATACTATTGGAGGGCCGCCACAACTAGTAAAGGTTTACCAACACATGAATTGCAAACCGATTGGTGTATTATGGCCTCCAGGAGTCGAAACACCTGAAAGAACTGTTCTGGGAAGAAAATTATTCGAGTTTGAAGACAGTGATCATTGGTTTATCGATATTAAAACTTTACGAACTCAAAGAATTGAAAAACCACAAATATAAACTATTTCCTAAATAATTAATACTTCGGTTTATACTAACATCCGTGCCATGTTGAAGTGTTGGAGGGCGGGGCCCTTGTGCGAACTGTGCTTCGCTCCGTTGTGTACAATCCAACCACAACTACTGGTCATTTTTCGCATGGCACGGACCATGCTTCTTAAAAATCTTTTTATTGTCGGTAGATCAGCACGATAATCTGCTCGTGCCGTAAACGCGCCTAGTTTCGAACTAATTCAACAGATCCATTGGAATGGATAATATTTTAATTGGCCCCCCAAATGTTACATCTCTCCGATTGCAGCAATGATCAAATCCGAACGAAAAATAACAAATATATCCGGTGAGTATCGCCCTCTCCCAGGGTGTTTCTCTTTGGGCAATATAGTGCGGTATTTCTGCTCAAAATCATTTTCCCGCCTAGCATTATTTGAAAGCTAATCCTATTTACTAGCCTTATATCTAACTTGCCGTTGTAATTGTAACAGACTCGTTAATGATCTTTACATATCCGTATACATTCGAACCTTCAAGCACACCTTCATGCTTACCCTGTATCTAATTCCACGACTACAACCAAGCCTATATAATCAATATTCATAAGATCATTCCCTTGTAAGGTTGTTTTAAGCACAGGTTAGTGTGCAAAAAAAGAGATGACGTCGTGATGACACCAACTCTTGCTTTATTTTACCTAAATCTTCCACTATAAAAATCTAAGGTATCAAGCCAACGCCCACGATGAAGCATAGCACCGATTAAATTTTCGTCGCTTATGCCAATTTTACGAGAAATCATCCAAAAACATATCAATTTCAAGCTAAAATTCATAGCAATCATTTCGTAATCATTCAGAAGATTATCAGGTTTAGCAAAAAAGTGAGTATAATAATCCCTGTTTATTCTTACAACATCGGCATACTTAGATGGCTTCATCCCATAACAGACTCTCTTTTCGATATCCTGCGGCAATGCCTTCAACACATCTTTAATCCTCCTTTGAAATCCATATTCATTCGCATGTTTAAGACTTTCATTTACTTTGTTCCATAAATCGTTATTCATGTCTTCCTTAAATGAATTCATGATCTTAGTGATTATCTTATTGTATTCAATTGGATCAATAAACGTAGTTTTAACTCCGCTCTCTTGAAGACGATGCAAGCTTTCTATTACCCTTGCATAACCCAAAAACCTTTCTTGAATCGTTTTTCTATCGCTAGGAATGTTGCCAATATAGGTATACAGTATATCTTCGTGATCCAAGGCATACCATTTATTTAATATTTCAGTAATATTGTCAGACATGTTATTAATAGAAATAATAAAATCATTCCATCTGCTTCTAGTTTCTTTTTTGTAGTCTGGAAAAGGAACATTGCAAATCGAAATGTATTTAGATCGTTCGTGATTAATTCCTTGTAAAAACAGGATGTAGGTTAAGGAATCAGTATATATCGTTAAAAATTGCTTGAATTTATTAACTACATTTAAGTACCATTCTAATGATTGTGGTTCATCAGGTTCAAACAAAAGATAATAGGTGTATCTAATTCCAGCAGTTTCGTATTCTTCACTTACATCGTTTATGCTATATGCAGACTTTATTTTTAGACCATACTGCTCAATTCTTACATTGAAATCATAAACCGAATGTTCCTCAAGAGCTAATTTTTCAAAGACTTTGACTGTGACAGGTGCACGATCCATCCAATACTTTAAATTTGAAAATTCCACAATGAACTCGGGGAATTTTATATCTTCAATAGATTCGTAATGTTCTCCAAATATAACGAATTCAAAGACCATTGTAACAATCTTTTTTGCCGAACCTGAGGAAAGATCGTGTCTTACTCCGGACCATGATCCATTACAAAATAATAATGTGATGACGCCATTATAACCGTCACCTAACACAATTGGAAATTTTACATCAGCATTTGATTTCATAAGAGTGCTGTCACTAAGCAAATCCCCAGTAATCTCTAGCCTAATTTGTTTTTCTTTTGAACATTTGAGGACGCCGTAAACTTTCTTGTCTTCTTCCCCAACTACCCACCATTCGCCTATGTACTCTATTGCATCGTAAATTTTGACTTCTTTAGCCATTCAATAATCAATCCTTTTTTTAAGAATTTTGACGAAGTTATTCTAGATTATCCAATTTCCATTAGCCACGTGGTAGGAGTAATTTCTTTCTTTAATAATAGGTATGTTCTTAGTTTATCATGGGGCTTCTTATTCTTTCAAAATTGATAAGAATATTGAAAAGCCTTATATATATTTATCTAATAATATTAGTATCTAATAATAAAAACCTATTAGACAACGAAGAATTACTTATGACCCTAGAAGATTAAAGGGTTTATGAAGTAGTTGTGGATAATAAATAAGACTCAGTCTGTTCATAATGTCAAAAATTTAGTCATAATATTTTTTGGGTTATTTAATCAGAAAAACAGTGAATGATGCCATTCTAGGCCAGCTGATTCTCTACATATCCCACGTTATCCTTCACAATCCACAACTTCAGTCTGAAAAATTAACTAGAGTAAGGGATATTCTAC
Organism: Paenibacillus sp. IITD108; assembly: GCF_036541265.1. Taxonomy (NCBI): domain Bacteria; kingdom Bacillati; phylum Bacillota; class Bacilli; order Caryophanales; family Paenibacillaceae; genus Paenibacillus; species Paenibacillus sp. IITD108. The sequence continues at coordinate 20,028 of NZ_JAZHCT010000037.1, forward strand.
TAATCAAAGTGACTTAATTTCTGAAAAAATAACAAATTACAATAAATTATTGGCAGTTGCCTGCTTAGTAACTGCAGAGACAACTGCCTAACTAATAGTGTACAGGTCAAAATAAGCATTTTTGCGATTACATTCATCATTTATAGAAATAAACAGCACGATAAACAGCCCCCCAAAATTGCAGGAGAGCAGGTTAAGAAACAAGGATACTGTTATCTATTTCCGCTTTTAGCTCGAGAAGGAAATCTTCAAGGTAGAAGGTTTCCTCAGGTATCGGCGATCCTGGCCGTAGCTTGCGAGATGAGTAGCGAGGATCACTTTGAATAACATGCTGACCAAACCGCTTACGAAGTAGCGGGACAGCTGCAAGACATATCGTTTTGAATTCGCTTACGGAGAATTTGTTATGTACTGCTTTAAAGAATTGCAATGGGCGTGCATCTGTATAATCTTCGCCTTTAACAATAAGGTAACGCTGGGCACCAGTTTCCTTCAAAATTTCAGAGAAAGTTAAAAATGTACGATCTTTCAATTCTGACTCCAAGGCACTAATAAGGTTATACGGTTGTCCTAAATTGTTTTGTAGCATCTCCTTGATACGGATCACTGCAAAACGCAGAGTCTTAATACTTGCTTTATTAAGGAGTTGAACTAGACCTAAAAAAACTAAGCCTTGATCAAAATGCTCCACTTCTCCAATTTTATGCTGATGCAACAGCATACGGAGACGAGTGACGGTTTTAGAGTATGGTATCTTCGCTTGCGGTACCATTCGATAATGTGCTCCTACTTCATGAGTGATGATATATGTAGGGTTAAGAATGCATCGAAGCGACCACTGGCCCAAAGTATTTTTCTCAATTGCGCTTTCAAATAAGAGAGGTTTTCCCGCTACTGGTTCTATTTTGGATAATGAATCCATGAGTTCTCGAACCTGTACAGGACGAGTCTTATGAGTGAGCGTATAGATCCAAGAATTGCTGTCCATGTTGATTTTGAACTCCCCCCCTTTTCGTTCACCGTTACGAGACACGATATACAAATATAGCTTTTGCGCAGCTAGTGGGAGGTCTGTGAAAGCTTTTGTAAAAACAAGTGGGGAGAACAATACAAAACGTCCTGTATCTCTTTTAAATGGTTCTAGTTTCCAAGCACTTATTATTCCATCTTGAAAAATAGAAAGTATGCCTAATTCCTTAAACTTATGAATCTCCGCGTAAAATTGTTCCTTAGAGCAAGGATCTTCGTACTCTTCAGCCATCAGGCTGTACAATTTGTGAATAGGACAACCTTTCAAAGTCCCTTCACTATTAAAGCGCCGAGAAATCGCCATCATGAGCTGGATGCTCGTCTTTGTTATATGATATTTACGGAGCGGGTGACTATTCTTACGAAACATAATGACCTTATCACTGGCATAGGATTTCTCAAGCTCAAATAAATCCGAAAAGAAGGTATAGTCTACCGATACGGGGTACGTTAAACCCTGGTTGTTGTTCAAGTGCATGTAGCGATGAGACTTTATATCGAGTTTACGCTTTGCTTCTCCCACGTCTATGAGACCTCCCTTCTTTTCTATAAAAATAATGGAAACACTTTACGGACCCACTAAATTCGTTTTATAATGAATATCAAACCAAACGAAGGCAAAATTTAAGTAGACCTTCAAATACGCATTTTTTTGCGATGAAGGCTTTGCTAATTGCTCTACTATCTGTTGGCGCGGAAAGTAGTTATTGGTTTGTCCTATTAGGGAAATAATAATTTGATGACCGGTTGGCGCCGGAACATCTACTCCAATCATTGACCTCCGTTGGCCCGGAGGTCTTTTGCCTTTTTCCCTTATTTTCGACAGTACCACCAAAATAAGAAAGACGCAAATCGGATTTAATGTAGAAAAATCCGTAGTTTAATGTAAGAAAATTCGTAGTCTAATGTATAAACCGTAGTTTAATGTATAAAAGTTCGTAGTTTAATGTGGAAATCGTAGTCTAATGTAGAGATCGTAGTCTAATGTAGAAAATCTCGTAGTTTAATGTATAAAAGTTCGTAGTCTAATGTAGAAAATCTCGTAGTTTGATGTAGGGAATGTGAAAATTCTTAAAAAAAATTTTGCGACATTAAGGAAATCTAACCATTATCGTAAGTATAAATTCACTTTTAAAATGCAAAAATAAACAACCCCCAGTTCAAAAGAATTGGGGGTTGCTATTTTCGTACTCAATTATTCTTTGCCTGCTGCAACCTCGTCGAAGAACAACAGTGTTTGTTTAATATCTTCTTTCTTACTACTTAGTTCAGTCAATGGATCAACGCCACGGCTTTTTGCTGCGTATTGTAGCTGGATAACATTAGGTTTTACATAGTACATCCAGTTTCCTGTTCCTATTTTAACATCTTCGAATTCACTGATAATTCCAGACGAATGCAATTCTTGGAATGCTTTTTTTATGGACTGGTTAGCACGATGGTCATTGCTGCGATCCACATCAATATGAGATCTTAGGATTTTAAATTCGAAATCATAAACTTCTTTCTCCTCTTTACTGTATTCATTAAGAATAAACTTATAAAGACTTCGAGCAGTATCCATCGTAAGGTCGTTCATAAGATACATATTTATGCTTAGAAAATCACCGTTAATTAATGCAGTATGTATGTAATCTTGAAATAACACCTTGAAACTAGAGAACTTTTTTCCTTTGGCAGAAAAGGCTTGAAATATACGGTGATATTCAAAAGAAGTATTTTCATCAAATTCCTTTGTATTTGAATCTTCAAATACGATGGAAGTATTATAAATATCCATCAAGCTGTCACGAACACTTTGATAGTCTCCTCCGCCAGGTGAAGGTATCTTCATTTCCTCTATGAGCTCACGGATCTCAACGTGCATTTCCTTAGGAAAACCCTGATCAAGGCATAGTTTACAAAGAGACGAGAATACCTTATGGTCATAGTCTGTAAGTAACATACCATTCTCATTTTTGAAATAAAGCTGACGGTATCCACCCTCTCGCTTTTCAATAATAATTCCATTGCTTTGTAATTTTTGGAGTGTTGCCCTTCTAGGGTTATCAACGCTAAATACAGGGTAATCAATATGTTTATGTAAGACAGGATGTTCGCCTTTTTTAGCTCGTGCTTCTTTTCTAGATAAAATAGCGGCATCTATAATCTGCATTTTTAGCTCGAGTATTGTTAAATCATAAATTTCATCTTCATCTAGATCTGATCCGGATTCCATTGCCTTTAATCTTTTTTCTTTGAGAGTGTTGATATTTCGACCAATGGCAATATAAGCTTTGTCTAAATCACCAGAAGTAAAATTAACGATTTTACTATACCTATTGTTAAGCATACGTTTAATCATGTCATATACAGAGTTTGACAAAGATTTATTCAAATTAATTACTTTATATATTTCGTTGGCGATTTCTTCTAATAGATTAAGAAGCTTCTTGCTCATAAATCTTTCCTCCCTCCATTAGGGGTTCCTCCTTTCATTCTATATGTTTGATAACAACAAAACAACTGAAAAAGAAACTAAAAAACAGCTAAGACATGGCCTGACTGTGATTCTATAATGCTATATGGAATCATGATTTTGTTATGAGCCATTTAGTCATTCTCTCCCATGGATTGAAAGATATTATAAGTGTAGTAGTTTTAAGATATTTCTTTCCTTGAAACTTGTATTAGGATTGTTCGTATGTAAAATAAAGGGGGGTTATTATGCCATCAATAATAATTGATGCTCTTAATCTGATTCTAGAAAAACCGCTTGCATTTTTGTTTTCAATCTTACTGTTTATTCTTATATGGATATATAAAGAGTTGCGTAATAAGTACTTAGAAAATCAAAAACAGGATGAAAAAAGAACTGACGAAGCCATTTCTTTATTTTCCGAGCTTGAGCTTGAAATTCATAAATATCTTGAGAAGAAAACTGAGGACTTTTTTTATTTTTGGGAAAAAGTAAGTAAAGTCAATTCTCATTTACCTAACAAGATGTATTTACTGGCTAAGAATTGTAAAAGTGAAACGAATGAAAAAAAACGTTATGAACTTTTAAACCAATTGAGAAAAGATCTGGTTGATGAAATAGACTCACTTAAAAATACCCAAATGAACACTTTTTCAAAGCGAAACGAATCTTTAAAAGATAAAACTGCACGGTTTACACACAGTACTCTCAAACCATTTATAGTTCCAATTATTGATCTTTACTTGATCTTTGTAATACTCTTGATTTTATATTTGGGATTGAGATTATTTTTTTCATTGGATTCGATCGATAAACAATTATTCATGATCTCACTCATTACTACGTTTATAATTTACGTAGTGAGTGTATATTTGGTGATTGTAGATATTATCAAAAAGAAAAAGTTGCCTTCAAATGCATATGATCGTGCAGGGTTTACCTTATTTTTGATAATACCACCATTTCTAACTGTTTTATTTCCTGTTTGGTATGTCGAGTTTATAGTAATTACAATGATAATTGGTTATATGGTATACCTAGCTAACAAAGTTCAAAAGATGAATCGATAGCATGTCGAATTAATTATGCATAGAATACTCGTTTACATAGACTTTACTATAATCATGGTAAAGTTATTTGAAGGACATTCATCATCAAGAATAGGATCAACTTTATCTACACGGAAAAATAGTTGATTTCTTAAACGTGGATATTGTTTATTAATGTTATTCAAAGTGTCCTCATCTAAAAGTAGAAAATCTCCTACTTTTACATCCCAATCAATATAAATGCAATCTAACTGCATCCATTCAATTAAAGTTTTGTCTTCGCTCTCCACTAAATAAATATCGCACTTCAATATACTTCCCCTCCAAAAAAAAGCACCTCTAAGTAGGCGCATATGCGCTTCTTAGAGGTGCTTCCTCGTTATTGTATTAAACATTATATCAGTAGAATGGAAATACTGCAACTGTATTAAAAAACCCCTTGCTATTTAGCAAAGGGTTAATATGTTAGGCGTATGCTACATTCTTGTTAAATATCTCATCACCCGTTCTTTTCAGATTACGAATATAATCATTTGTCCAATTCTTTGGAAGACTATTTTTTCGCTCAACCGAAACAATCTTCCTGGTTAATTTACAAATACGAATGAGGAAAAATGGACCATCATCTGAAAATTTTCGTAAAACCAATTGATGAGATGACTTAGCAAAGTAGTCTACAACCATATTACCACCCTTTCAAGGCGGTCTAGGGATTACCTATATTATAAAAAACACTTTATTAAATGTTTAGTCCAAATGTGCGATAGCTACTTCAATATTTTACCCCCGGCTCAAACATTACTTTAATAAAAACGGGTTGACGATATCGACTACACTGTAACCTACGTTTGCATTATTTTTTCTATCTCCAGGGACACTGATACTTATTTTTAAGCTCAATACCCCAGTTACATCAACGTTGAATTCAGATGGTTTCGAACCTGCCAATAAAGTGTAAGTTGCAAGTTCATTTCCGTCACCCAAAAAAGTAACAACTGTTGTATTTTTATTGCCAGAATCGTCCAGACCTACAATCCCACTAAATTTTTTATACTTAGAGTCCAGTGCATATTCTATATCAGTTGTTACCCGATTAAAAAAGATGCCATTTGTATAGAGCTGTCCACCTAACTTCATTGTAGGATTTACTACGATTTTGTCACCAGGATAAGGATAGCTGATCCCCGTTGGATTAAGATCAGATAGGTATACGCCATCGCCCTTGGTACTACCAACGTATACGGAACTCGTCTTACCGTCCCAATTAACTTCTTTGCCTAGCATTTCCGCGACCATTCGCATCGGGAGGTAATTCGTTCCTTTATACATAAAAGAAGCTGGAACCTCTGTTCCGTTATTATTGTACTTTCCACTTGGCACAGTCTTATTAACTCCATTAATCCAGAAGTTTACTTTATCAAACGAAACTTGGATTGTAGAGGATGTGGCAGCGAATGAAACCCCAGAGAAAAATACTGCTCCTGCAATAAAACCGATAGTTGCTGACTTCAAGTTAAAACGTTTCATCTTATGTTCCTCCTGCAATAATAAATAGATAGCACTTAGTCAGATAATTCGACATTTGGTTCATTTTTCCTGCAAAAGAGACTACTTGACCACATTAGACTAATGGCACACATTTGGCATAATCAGAAAATAAAAAGAACCCTTACAGAGTAAGGGTTTAGGGACTTTAGCACTTATTAAACTGAGTCACTCTTCAAAATGGTAAATCATCTTCAGATATATCGATTGGGCGACCATAGTCTTTAAATGGATCACTATCATAATTATTTCTTGAATTATGATCTGAATAATTTCTGCCACTGTTTTCATTACCTTTGTTGTAACTATTGGAAGAGCTATTGTAATTATTATTTTCTTTTGTAGCTCCATTCTCACGATTAGATTCTAGAAATCTTACGTTATCAGCAATAACTTCTGTTACATAAACACGCTTACCTTCGTTATTTTCGTAATTTCGTACTTGTATACGGCCTTCAATAGCAGTTAATCGGCCCTTTCGCAAATAATTCGCACAAGTTTCAGCCAGCTGCCGCCAAGTAATTATAGGAATAAAATCTGCTTCTTTTTTTCCTTCTTGTCCTGTAGTAAAGGGACGATCTACAGCTAAAACAAAATTTGTTACCGCTATACCTGCAGGTGTGTATTGAAGATCCGGATCTCTAGTTAATCTTCCAATTAATATAACCCTATTCAACATATTTACGCCTCCGATTATGATACAGTTTTAAGCAAATGCTTAAGTATTAGTTTTCCATTGTTTCCTTCAATGGTTTTTATTTTAAACTTGTTCCCTACACGTGGATTTATCTTATCAATAAAATCCATAACGTTTTGATCAATCGCAAACAAATCAATTTCTTCTCCCCTATTTAAAAATGTTAATTTAAAATAAGGTTGTTGAGTTTCAGGATGGGCGCCCGCGATCATATCAACATATTCATATAATTGTTGGGCTAAAGGATCTGTATTCCGATTGTTTTTTTCTTTTGAAGAGGTACTTGTACTTTGTTGATTTGAATTTTCCGTACGTATAGCATTTTGTATTTGTGTCGATTTACCTACTGGAGATGATGATTTTTTTTGCCTCCACCATTCTAGAGCAATTTTCTTATCATTTTCAAAAATTCCAGTCATATTATGTTTTTCGTAATAGCCCCTATAATCTTCGGGTAGGATGGTTATTCCATGTTCAAAACGACTGTCATATTGATAATTAAGTTGAAAAAAATGAGCAAGCGCTAAATATAATTCACTATATTCTCCAATACCTTTGGTTCGACCTGATTTTACAGATTTTATTCGTCCTTTATAAACATCACTTGCTACACCAAATAGTGCTGCACATTTTTTCAGTGAATCGGAAACGGCAGCTTTTTTAGCATCAAGAAATGCTTGTGCTTTTGGACGTTCTGCAGTACTGGCCATAACAATTTTTTTATCACCAAATTGCGTTCGAGTAACCCATTCGCCTGAATGAGGATCTCGAATTTTTAAAAGTCCCCTTACTGAAACAGTAAATTCGTTATAATCCTCCTGGAACTCTAAAATATCATGAGACCAATTAAAGATCGTAAAAACTTCATTTAAGCGGTCTGCAACACTTTGTGGTCCTACTGCAACATAACCTTCATAATTAACTTTGTATTCATCATACTTAAAAGGTGCATTTAATTCTTGCATGGGCATCTTAGTTTCCTCCTTTTTAATTAGTAATCATCTTGATATATAAAAAAGCCGGCTATTGTAATCCTCATAGAGAATGTTACAATTTACGGCTTGTTGTAAGAGAAACATAAAAAGCCCTATGGACGCATATCTTCAAAATGAAGATGCTACCCATAGGGCTTAAAACTCGTAAAAAGGCCATTGGCAAAAATAATTTCTTAGTAGCTTTACTATATCATAAGTAAGTTTTGAAAGGAACTGTATGGTTTGAATTATTTTGTGATGATGATATTCTTTAATAATTTAATTGTAGTATTAAAGATTGTATTTATTCGGCATAAGTTTTTTATGGAGGGGGGCATATATTTCTTACGGTTAAAGGTTAACCATAAAAAATATATGGCCTACCCATAAAAAAAATATGGGTAGGCAGATTTGTGAGTAAGTACCCGTAAAAATTTTATGGGTACATATTATTGTTGATAAAATACCCATAAAAATTTTATGGCTACCGAGTCATAGAAAATTTATGCCTCACCCATAAATATTTTATGGGTATAGATGCTCTGTTAATAATATTCGAATTGATATGTTAAATTTGATGAATTTGTAAAAAAGAAAGCGGCAGTCACAGGACGCCGAAACATCCGTATCTGCCGCTGCTCAATTCAATTAAGGTAAAGTCTATGATAATATATTATTTCAATTTATTGGCTTCAAAAATTCTTTGTCTACGTATTTATAAGAATCGTAAAGACCTTGCGATCCGTATGGAAATATTATTTCGTTCTTATCTAGATAAATATTTGACTGGCCATAGGTAGCGAGCTCCATTCGAAAAGGGTTAATCTTTTTCACGTTTTCTACATGAGTATAAGAGAACACCCATACATTTAAATTAATTAAACCATCCCCTGCTGCGATAATAAGCTCTGCTATCCCATCATTATCAAAATCATATTGGGCACCCTGAAGAACGTAATTTTCTTCTAATTCTCCGGAATTTTCAAATACAGATGATCCGTCATAAATGGACATATCTAGTTGCCAGGCAAATGAATCCTCCGGAAAATAGACATGGATTTTAGTACCATTTGGATGATCTAGCCCAAATATCAATTCTGCTTTGTCTTTACCGAATTCTAGTGGCAGTGTGACATCAGGCCCATACGGTTTCCATTCAAGATGGACAAGGGATTCAGAAGGGTTCTTACGAATTAATGCATAGTCCACATCTCTTACTGCAAGCGTAGGAGATACAGAGGGTTTAGGAGATGGCGTACTGCTCTCTTGTGCCGGCTGAGATGCAGTAGTGGTTATAGGATCAGGACTTCCCGCTCCTTTGGTTCCAGAAGAGCAGGCGCTGACTAATCCGGATAGGATGATAATTAAAAAAACAGATCTAAAGGAAATCATTCATATCACCTTTCAATTTAAATTCATATTTTGTGCATTATAGTTCAAAATCATTTAGCAGAATGGGATAGCGTACCGACAACCCCTTCTTTTCTGATTGGTGGACCCTGCTGTTTAGTCTAACTTCTTCTCATTCTTTTTGTTAAAATTCTTATAATCGATACAATGAAAACCGCGCTAAAAGCATACGCCCACTTTATGTACAGTGAAGTAATTTCGTCAGGAGTCGTAGGTTTATCGAAAAATATAAAGTAACTCACATATAAAACAAACACAATTGTACATATCGTAATAATATCAACGATAACTTTTATAATTTTTTTTGCCACACACAATCGCCTCAGTTTCCACTAATAATTTAATAGCTATCACTATTTTCTGTACAATGTTGCTGCAGCCTTCGATCCTCCCTAGACCATGTTATGATAATAAACAACCGCCCTCCCGGGACAGTCCCATATTTCTCGTTTAGTGAGTTTTGCTATATCATGACGCGCTTTGTCAGCATTAATTTTCTGCAAAAAAGAAGCTGCGAATATTATAAACGCAGCTTCTTGAATTATAAACGATCTTGCACAACTAAGATCTTAATTTCTGTAGGTTTGTTTCCTTGTAGCTCTTCATAAGCTTTTTCAATTAATTCTATGTATCGATTCTCAATCCATTCTGCTACAAATTTTGTTGGCGTATAGATTAGAAGTGTATCAGCTTCAACAATACAAAAGTTGTTTTTAAACCAAGTTTGTAGTGATGGTGAAGATATTTTATCTTTCAAGGAACCGAGCATCAATTCCCAAGTCTCTTTATCAGCTGCCGTTACCTTATTCCTCAATTGTTCCTCTCGAATTTTATGGTATTCCTCAATTTCTTCTAAAGTCATTTTTCTAGTTGCTTGAGCTTTACCATCTTCAAGAATTTGTTTAAACTCTTCACTATAGTCATAACTAGATGCAATCTCTACACTTGCATTATATTTGCCCATTATTTGATTTAGGAATCGCTCATGTTGCTTTTGAAGCTTTGGCGATAATTTAACAAGATGCTCTTCGCTTAAATAAGGTATAGATGTTCTTAGCTTATAAAGTATAGAGTCATCAGTATGATGATTCTCCGGATTAGAGCGCCAAAAGCGATATATAAAATAATGTTCTTCTAACACATCTAAATACTTTTTAATAGTGGGTACTGTTTTCCCGGATTTTTCTGCAATTGTTTCTAACTGTGGGAAAGAGTAATCCTTTTTATTGCCATCTGCATCAAAACCATAACAGTGCCTCATTAACAGTATAAATGTATAAACAGCGTCTCCTCCCATAATAGGAGACCAAAAATCTAAAAGATAATTCTCTACGACAGTATAATTTTGGATTTTATTATGAAGCGGTAGGCCGTATCGATCTAATGAAAATGATTTTACGTATTCCTCATCGTAAAATACTTTTTGAACTTCGGCTTCCAGGTACTTTTGCTCTTTTCCACCACGCATACGAGTACGTGGAATCGAATTACCTGTACGTACATACCTATAGTATAAAGGCTTATTATTTTCTTCCAATGGTTACCCTCCCTGATGTTGTAATTGCATCCAGGAAGAGAATTCGTTATAATAAAAATAAGTATATGAGGATTCCTTAATGCGAATTCTCTTCCTCGGGAACCTTTCTTAAGTCCGCCAAGACAAATGAAGAAAGGTTCTTTTATTTTGCAGACCACTTTTTTATAGCTTTGTAAAAGAATCAATAATTTACTTTTACAGCTTCCTGCAGCAGCCCAATAGATCTGTTTAATTCTTCTTTCATATTTTCTCTATATATACGGGCCATTTCGCGACCAGCAGTGGAAAATCGATAATAAATGACTTCTTGAAACTCAGTAACCTTTTCTTTCTCCTGTATCAAATAGCCATCGTGTACTAATTCATGTAGCGTTCGATACACATGTTCATGTTTAATACGATAATGATGTTTCTCATATAATCCCTGGAGCTCTTTAAGGATCTGCAAACCATAAAGACGGTCTTTTTCGATAATAGTTAGAAGATTAAGCTTTAGGAATGCAGTTTGCGGTGGAAGGTAATTTCTAATCATTACTCAAGCACCTCCTTTAGTTAATATAAAAATGAACTATGTACAAAAAGTCCAACGTTTACTGTATTCGACATGAAATCTTGTTTTCCTTCCATAACATGGACAAAAATTCGACGAAATTCCAGAAACAATCTGAATAGAGATATGTTCGCTTTTCAACATGCTATCAGCTATCCGTCCCGCTCCGGCGCAATCTAATTCTGCAACTTCGCATATTCAATGTTACTTTTACTCGGTAGTTCGATTACGGTACTTAATTCCAGGCTGCAATGCTGCAGCTGCTTAACATTTCTAGTATCAATTATAATGATTGTTTTTTCTTCTACACTTCCTTATAGAAATCCCGTTTCCGCCATGTTTTCGCGCAACGCGCGCGCAGCCCCCCTCCCATCCATATTTAGTTACTTGATATGGATAGAGTTGAAGATAATATGTTAAGGTTCTGAGTACGTAGAAAACATAGGATAAGTACGTATCAAGTTGAAGAATTGTAAAGAGTAACAAAACTGGAATCTAGGTGCGAGAAAAATGGCAGGAACGGATAACTGATATAGAGATAGATATAGGAGTAGCAGAATATAGGTTCAGGCGGTTGAAAAGCGAACATATCTCATTTCAACTTATAGGGGTAAATAAACGGTACCAGTGTAGCTATTGGTACCGATCAGATTGTCATATTTTTTAATTTCTATGTGATATAAGAGTTAGGTTTACTAAGTATGGGAGTTTATTTGTTTCTGGCTCCTCGGGATAGTATACTCTAGCTCTCTGATATATATCAGCATTATTTTCCGGATTTACTAAAGAGACTTGGAATTCAAATAAGTGTTTTTTATTATTTGAGTCACTAATATATATAGTTACAATATCATTTATGTATACCTTTCTCGCATCTTTCGAATCTGATTCCATACCTATAAATATTGGTTCTTTTTTAGTGAATCTTATGTTTTTTATATCAATATTTTCGCTAATGTTCTTGTAGTATAGTGGAAAAATGGAACGAAGTTCTTCTAGCTTTTGTTCACTTAATTCAATATCATTATTTGAGTTTCTTGGTAATAAATATTTAAAAGAACTGTTTTTGTAATCTTTCGCTTCAAGTGTTGTGAAAAAGTTCACCATAATATTTTTCAAATCATCATTATTAGGTACCAAATTAATTGGAGCATATCTAGCGCTAAAATCCACCATTTGCCCACCAGCAGGTCTATCAATATCTGTTGAAACTCTTGCTACATATTTACCAATATGATTGGTATTCCAAATCGATTTTGATAATGGTGTTCCAAAAATATCTATTGCTCCAGGTTCAAAATCAGCTGTCTCTCCTTTACTACCGCTATTGCTACAACCAAATAACAGAAACGTCATACAAATTAATAATAAAACTTTCTTATTCAAAACATTCCAGCTCCTCTGAGTTATCTTTTTCAATGTATTCTTACCTCTATTAGTTCATAATACAGGATAGGACTACTGATTTTTATGTTATATGCGTTTTCCGGTAAACGGATATACTAGCACTTCTTTATATCTGCAAAGCTTTTTGCTTGGTTCCTCTTTGAAAAACCAAAATTTGTTTTCTGAATCCCATTTAGCTCCGGCAGATTTTAGTTCTGCTTTAATCTTGTAAGTGTCTCTAGTTGTAACTATAAAAAAAGTTGGTGGATCTATTTGACTAATTTCGCCGTTTTCAACAAGCTGATCAAACTCTTCTCTTTTGAATTCATTAGGTAAATCAAGATCTAGGCCTGGTATATAATGTCCCATGACCTGTCTAACACGTACCTCATTCTCATCTTCATGCACGATTACATACATATACGAACTGTCTTTAATACTGTAGTACACGCGTTCCCCCCCTTAGATAATTTTCCACAGAATAGTATTTGATTAAACAAAATTACAGCCATCACCGACTGCTGCTGAGCGAATTTCAATGCTTAGCGCTAGGAGATTATACTGAGGCCACTCATTCAAGCTTATCAAGCAATTCATTGTACAACATAATTTTTATTTAATCTGTTATATATCGGTAAGACAGTATAGAAAAGTAATGCTTTGTTGAAAAAAGAACATATTGTATGCGAACGTAGTGGGTAGTATAATATATACATTCATAGTTTCTTAGGAGGAGTTATGATGCACAGGTCTACATTCTTAAAACGAAGAGAAAGTCAAATTGCCGAGTATGTTAATGGGCATTTAACTGTTACATCTTTTCAATCAAATTATAGTGCTAAGCGATATTTAAAAAAGAAATCTGATTATACACGCAATGAATATGGCTGGAGTCTCTTAGCTCAGTCCGGCGAAGGATATGATCATGTTAACTTCATTTTATCCGATCATGATCTCCTAACCCTCCAACTACGCCCCATCTACATAGTTAAAATATCTAACTCCAAAGAATATGTATCCTTTACTCTAGAGGAATTGAACCAAGTTCAAACCGCTTTTAAACTAAATAAACTGAAGGGGCTTCAGGAAGTTGTGCTAAGAGGTAAAAATGACGAACATAGCTTTTATGACGCTCTTTCCCTACTCAAACAAGCTAGTAGCCTCATAACTGTTTTGGATAATTCCACAATGTCAAAAATAAAACCTTATGTGATATTAAATCAAATGATTCTTGAACTCTGTTCAAATACTCTTGAGACAAACTATATTAAAGCGAATGCTGTCGTTGCTAGTTTTTTGAATCGAGCTCGTCAATTCTTAATGCAGCTGCAGATCTTTTTTCATTAAGTCAATATCCGGATAAGCAACTTAAGAACCTGGATGCTTCAGCATATATGTTTTCAATAAACTTTGATGAATTTACGTGCTTTAAAAAGAGAACTGGAACTTGCTCACTTCTTTTAACTGAAGTGGAATTTAAAGAATATGATCTAATTGATAACAGCTCCAACGATCGCAATACGGTACATTACTGCCCTAATATACTTAAAATAATGCTAAAGAAAGGAACTGCGCCAATAGATGCTCATCTAAATTTAGCGTGTGGGCATATAGGAATGATTGATGGACAGCATCGATCATGTATTTCTAAGATTAAACAAATGCAGCTGCCGGCAAAAATGCGCGATTACAATACTTATTGTTCTGTTTGTGATAATGATGCTAGATTCTATTTAATTTAATATAGAGGTGAAAAAGATGGCCAGAAATCAATCCCCAATCGAAAAGGAAGATTCTTTAGGCAACATCGTAAAGGTTCAACAAGTTATAGATTTTTTTGTTCTCTCTGAGTTGCAAAAATACGGTCGACGTTATCAGGGACAACTAGAAGAATCCATAATAAAAAATCTTAGCAATGTAGGTGTGGCCAAGGGCTATTTAACCAAACGCCTTCAGAAACTATCTTCTGAAGGATTTGTTATTCGTGAGTGGGAAGATGATGATCGTTATAACCGGTTTTATGAAATATCAGAAACTGGTATCATTTATTTTAAGAACATGATGCGTGATTTACCGGAGCGGGTTCGCCTGGCTCAGAAGGTGTATTTGCAGTTTGAAAAATATATAAGTCAGTATGATAAGTTGAATATAAAATAATCTACATTTGATGATTTAGGCGGATCGGAGGTCTACAAAATGGATATCGATCGTTATCATGAAGTTACTAACCGTTTAAAAGAAAAATTCCCGCCAGGAACCGTTAGAAAAAGAGACGATCAATCTCGTGCATACATTCCCAATCAAGTCTATACAGATAGACTGGAGCGAGTATTGCAAGGGGAATGGAGTAAAGAGATTAAAGAGCTCGAAATAAATGTACCTAATCAATATGTAAAAGCGATTGTGAGGGTCTATATTGGTCCTTACTACCGTGATGGGTCAGCTGTAGCAAGTATTACTAAACAAGGTATTGAAAACGCTGAGGCACGCGCTAAAAGCGCCGCTTTTGTAGATGCACTCGACACATGGGAATTAGGATGGACTGATCTAGCACCATATAATGAAGATTGGGGCAAGAATCCAGCTCTTGCCTACCTGTTAGATTATGAACCTAATGTTGAAGTACCTTCTTTTTCTTCTATGAGTACAACAACAGATCATCGTTGCATATTTTGCCAGAGGTTTTTAACTGAGGATGATATAAACATATTAAAACAAATTCCGAACTTCAACATCCAAAAAATGAAGTACTGTGCAGACGATCTTCCAGATGCATTTGTTCGAAAATTGGAACCAGTCGCAAACGCTCTACCTGAAAATTATAAAAAACGACTTCTTGAAGCACTAGATAAAAAGAGAAAAGTTTAAGCGAATTCAAAGCTGCAGCCATGGACAAGAAAATAAAGGCCATGGCTGCCGTTCTGTGTTCGTGCTCCCCTCTCCGTTTCCCTTAGAGCACTCAATGCCGGTGACGTATTTACTTGACCTCCACCTATCCGTCCAATCATTCCTCATAAGCCTCCCTGATCCGCATTTCATAATGCTCTTAGTACTGAAGGTATCTCCTAGAATAAATTGTTAATTTTATTCTCGATAACTGAGCTATCAAAATTAGTAGTAGCTAAATAATGTTCCGTTATAAGAGTATTCCCAAGAAAAAAATACTGATCTTTGTTTAAAGGTGTTTTTGACTCGAATTGTCTAAGTAAATCCCGGATTTTTGTAATAAAATCTATGTATTTTTGATTATCTGTTTCGATTAATTTTGCTTGTTCGGTTGATACATTTACAAAAGCAGCCCTGGTTGCTATTTCGTAAAACATTTCGTTTATTAGGTCAAAGCTCCAATTTTTATCGAGTCCTAAATTTCCAACTGGTGATTTAATAATGGAATCAATACTTCGTTGTCGTCCTATTAATTCAAAAGAGTCATATTTTTGAGCTACGACTTTACAAGCCAAATACTCTTCGAAACCGAAAAAACCAATCTTGGCGATTATGTCTGTTTTAATTAATTCAAATTCTTGGATGCCATAACTTGTTACGATATTCGACATACTTTGTGCGTGCACCAGTTCATGGGCAAGTGTCTCTATAAAATAATTTCTAGTAAAATCATTATAATTCCCTATTATTCGGCTCCCCTTCATAGATTGACTGATTGAAATATTTATTTCCAGTTTATTATTAACTATACTTGGAGCACAACGACCATCTTCACCAAATACTCCAACAGTTATTCTCTTAATATGTTTTCGTACATCTTCATCAACTGTTTGGTATAAGTCCTCCGCTGCCCTGGTAAATAGTTCGTTTTCAGGATGTGCTGTTTGATATACAACGATATCGGCAAACTGAAGTCTTTTATTTTCGCTACTTAATAATGGTTCTTCTTTAACAGCAGCAATAACATCATTAGTCACTATTGAGTTTTCTTGATTTTTTCTCTTGAATATTTTTCCCCATATAGATGTCAATTATATTAAACCCCTTTGCTATGAATTTGCCCATCTTTTTCCATGGCTACATACAACGATCATAAACGATTCATGACACGTTAGGGCATCTGTTATGCGACATCGAAGCGCTTTTTTGCAGTTTCAGTAACGATACCTCTAACGTTCTAGGAGAAGCTCTACGCGCTTTCAATCGATCAGAATGTTAATGTTTATGTAGCTTCCATTCTGTCCTGCAGATAGACATTTTATGTTCTATATTCTATGAAGTTACTTTTATATTCTCTAATATAAATACTTTATTTAATAGTTGTACAATTTCTTGATCATAACTTCCTGTTTCTTGCATTAATGATTTAACAATACTACTTTTCTCTATAGTATAGGGGCGATACAATCTAGGCAAACTCATAGCTCCAAATACATCTGATACAGCTGCTATCCTACCAATTAGCGGTATTTCTGAGTCTTGAACATTAGACGGATAACCAGAACCATTCAATCTCTCATGATGAAACATACAAAATTGAATAACGTCATCTCCAAATTTTAGCGCTTTGAGAAATTTTACCCCTTCATTTACATGCAACTCTAAAACTGAACGTATTTCTTCTTTTGATAGTGTTTCATTGGACTTTAATACAGAATCCTGCATATTAATCTTACCGACATCATGTAATAAACCACCTAAAAAGTATCTATCGGCAATCTTTAAATTTTTTGTTAGCTCTTTAGAAATTAAATGAGCTGCATACGCGACTACAAGAGAATGATTAACGGTTTCAATATCCCGTAATTTCATACATTCTATTATCACATTTGCTTGAATCCATTCTTTATCAGAGTGATATTGTACATTTAGTTTATTAAATAATTGTTTCGCATCAGATAACATACTCATCATTCCCCCCCTTATAATGAAAAAGACACATAATAATCTCCCAATATTATTGGGAGTTACCATGCGTCTTCCGCTATAGATATTTATATTTGCTTGTATAATACTTTCAGTTTTGCTACTTGTCATTCATCCACAGCTTCTAAATAATGTATGCATCAGCGTTACTTAATCCAATTTTCCTTAACTATCTTATTCATTCGAACAATCTCTTTAATGTGCCTTTTTGTTTCTCTCCAGTTTTCATCTTGTGACAAGGCCCACTCAATTCTCGTAATTGCATATTCATCGGCTTTACTACGAATTTGATGTTCATTTAAACCTTCTTCTACCCACATACTAAATTCATCAAGATAACAGCTTGATACATGATCCCTGGTGGACTGATCGGTCATTAAATAAACACTCCCTATTCAATTAGTATCTTGGCTCAAGCAATGTTGTTTCGTCAGTGTATTCAATAATGTAAAATTCACAACCGTTTACTTCGCAAATGACGATTCCACGAGTATCATCTTCGAGGTCATTTATTTCCGAGCCGGTGCTTGTCGTCTCGCTGCAACAGGGACACTTTACGTCTTTAATACCTTTAGCCAGTTCTTTTATTTTCAACTCTAGAGCTTTCTTAATATCGCTCATGACAAAACACCTTCCCCTATTCCTTTTGGTCCATAGTTTCGTCGTACTGTTCAGCAACAATTAAAGTTACTTAAATTTCATTGACAACTTAAATACATATAAATATTATTATAATTAAAGTTACTTAAAATACTGAGGAGATGAGAGCGTGAATCCAATCGACAAAAGGAATGTAGGTGCTCGTGAACCATTAAAGAGGGGGCGCCCAAGTGTTGGAATTACTAAGAAGGTCTCTTTGACACTAACAAAAGAAGAATGGGCTCGCATCGAAGATTCCAAGTTAACCGTTGCCGCCTTTCTCAAAGAGTTACTGTCAACATCCCCTATTGAATCAGAGTCAGAAAACAAAATCACATCCACAGAAACATTTAGCGCAGAGACGTACCAATTCACCAAAAGTAGCGTTGATTCACGCGTCGACATGACTGTTAAATTCAATCTGCCGAAGGATCATCCATATACCACTGAAATGATCGATAATGTAAGAACAACGATTGATAGGTCACTGTTTAATAATTCTAATGTAGTATCAGTTGAAACTAAACCCCAATATATCTGCCCGTTCACAGGAAAACGATTCGGAAGTATCGACAAGCTAGTCGAAGCTGCTGTCCTTAAACTACTTGAATGGGAACTTGCACGTAGCATTCGCATTCGTGAAAAACAAATGGAACATGTAAGAGAGCGGCAAGCCGCACCAAAATATCTTGATCAAATTTAAGTTACTTAATTGACATAGGAGCGAAAACTCCTATGTTTTTAGTTATACATTCTGATGCGCATAATCTGTCTACACCAATATCGTTCAATCCAATTTTTTTGTAGTAGTCCTGCCGGTTAACGGGGTCTTTAATTGACAGTTTTGAATTGGCTATTCGATAATTCTTCTTTATTTTCATTTAGTATTTTGGATAATGCTTCATCAAAACTAATTTTATGTAAGTTAGAAATATCTTTTATCATGCGAAAGTCACTGTCATTGAAAGTCACATATCGAGAATGAATATTTGGAAGGAACTGAATAGTGTCTTTTACCAACTCAATCCTTCCAGAGATTAAGTTTCTTTCTAGTATTTCAAAAGCTTCGTTTTGCATATTGGTAACACCACTTCTGCAGCGTACAAAGTAATCTCCATTTTCCGTTTCAAAAATTTGAACGTTAACCGGTCCTAATCCTTCTATTATGTCATGCAAGATTCTATACACTGGATGATTAGAATGGCGTGGAATAGGAAATTTAAAATCAATAAATCCTTTTTTTACTTGGTATGCTTTATTAGGCCACGGCTGCATATCTAACTCTGCACTTACCTGGATGTAGCCCTCATCGCATAAAATACGGATGGGATTAGTATCAACAATCAAACCGTTGATGCTCTCATTTTCAAAATGTGTAAACAGTCTAGCTCCTCTATTATAAGCCGAAATTCTTGTCCCAAATTTATTAGATTTCTTATTATTTATCGAAGTTAATGAACTTTTTAGCTTTAGGCAATCCTCTTTTGTGTAAAATCTTTGTTCACGGTTCCCTACAAGTCGTAACTCACTATTTATTTGCCTGTTCAAAGCCAGATCGTTTAAATACTGAGGTGTGATACCAATTATTTTAGCGGCTTCACTAGATGACAAACCCATGAATAACTTTTCTAAACGTTCAACTTCCATTTGGCTAAATACATAACCGCCATCTCTTCTGTGAGTATCAGTATTACTTGGAAAAGCTCTACCTATAGCTACCCAATGCTGTAACGTCCTTATGCTTCTGTTTAATTTCTGAGATAATTCCTGTATTGTAGTAAACTGTTCTTGAGCCATCACTTATACTCCATCCTTTAGAATCGCTCATTTAAATAACCATTTGCAATAATATGTTCATTAAAATCAAGCTCATTATAAGCATGTTTTATTCTATCGATCTCTTTAACTTGTAATGCCTTAAACTTCTCTAAATTCTCTTTCATTATATTATATATTTTTGGCATTTCTTTATCTAACTCATGTTCTTTCAAAAAAGCAATATCCTTTTCAATATCATCAATCATATCCTGCATAGGTTTAATTTCCAATACAATCCCCTTTATTTCGATTTTTCTAGTACGTATTCCTACGCATTTTGAGTTTAAAAAATTTTTAATATTGAATGGGCATCGTGATGTGCAACTTCAATTGAAAAACCTTTCGCCTTCACAGTCTCTATAAAACTATGTATTATCTTTGATTCCATTATTACCTCTTGTATCAATTTATTCCTGGATGCAATTACGCCAAAATTTATGTTCTGCAGATATTTCTCTAGATTCTTTGGAGCATTTTTCTTGAAATTGTTACGTCTAAGAAATTGGTTTATATTAATATCGAATAGAGATTTAGAGTAATAGTCATTAATCAATTTTGTCATTGTAATACATACATCATGATATCCTGTGACATCCCATTCATTCAAAGCAATAACTAATGTAAAGGGAGTACTATCGCCGGCCATTGATTTCTTTATTGACACATCTAAGATCTCATTAAGTATCGTTGAAAATTCAGATTCTAACACATTACATATGATATTCTTGATTTCTTGTCTCTCTAGAATTAATTCTTTATTTAATTCTTCTTTACTTCTTAAAACCCATTCGACCGACAAACATGACCATTCCTTTCTATTAGAATTACATTGTTTGGAATCCGATGCATACAAAAAACACTGCAGCTATCCAGCCAATAATTTGAATAGTCCAAAATATATTCTTTCTAGTCAAACATAACTCCCCCTTTCTTAAGCTGAAAACCAATCCATTGGATCTGCGTTATATAAGTTCGAATCCCTATTTTCAATTTTCCCGATAATAATTACTTTTTTATCTTCATCAATTTTGTAAAATACCCTTAATCTTTTATGCTTGACTCTCTTTACATCGCTATTACGATTAAGGTGACCATAATGATATATCATTGGACGAGGATCTTTACTAAGCAAAGTAAAAATCTCTTGAATCATCTCTTGGTTTTTATTGTCAACTTTCTTAATTTCTTTCTGTACACGTTTTGATACCAATTTTATTTTGTATTCCACAAAACCGCCTCCTCTTCTTTTCCTAATATTAACATGCCATTTCACAAACTGCATTCTCATAATATTATATCTAATTATTTTATATTATTAGTCTTCATTTAAAGCAGACTAATTGTTAGTTTTTCTATATTTATCGAAGTTAAATAATATAGTGTGATATAATGAGTTTATAATATTGCACTTCAAAGGAGGATGTTCAATTGTCATTTTCTATAGATTCAATATCTACTATGGATATAACTGTAACGAATGATATTTTAGATACCTCCCTTTTTTCCTACATTGCATCAGAAGGATTTTCAAATACCGATTGGAATAAGATTCCGGATACACTTCTGGTTTACTTATTCCTCCATGACGAACCTACTATTGGAAAAAGAAGAAAACTCAGCACAAAAAAAGAGTATTTACGTGATCTACAAAATTTCTTTCAATTTTATAAATATTCAATAAGAGAAGTTAAAACTGCAGATTTACTGGCTTACCAACTTTATCTTGAAGAACGAAACATAGCACCGACAAGTTTAAGAAGAGCAAGTAGCGTGATAAAGCAGTTCTTTTCTTATTTGTATAAACAAGGTGTAATAGAGAACCAGGTCACCCTTAAAATGAAGCGAGTAGCACAACCTCTAGATCAATTAGTTAATCGAGATATATACAATGATGAAGTACAGCAGCTGCTTGATTATTTTCAAAACAACGATTGGTTTGCCTATACACTCTTAGTATTACTATCAAGTACTGGATTAAGAATTGACGAGTTAGCTAGTGCAAAATGGGCCAACTTATTTTCTTTTAAACATAAAGGGAAAGAGTTCTACTTTTTAAAGGTAATAGGTAAAGGGGATAAACCACGAGATGCCCTAATATATCATGATGTTCTCGATGTTTTAATCGAACTCCGGAAGAGAAGATCCCAAACAATTCAAATTGACCCTTTAGATACAAGTGCCTTTTTTTGCAAAAGCAATGGAAAACACTATAGTTCTTCCTATCTAAGTTCTGAATTTACAAAACTGATCTACAATACTAATTTCCCCTTTGTAATATCTCGTAAAGATAAAATTACTCCGCATACATTACGACATTATCGCGTCGCCGTTCTAAGCGATGAAGGAATTGACATTAGATCGATTCAAGATGCTATGGGTCATGCATCAATTCAAACTACAGAAAAATATCTTTTACGGAAGCGAAAACTTGAAACTCATGCAGGAATAGCATTTGGTAATAACTACTTTAATAAATCGAAGGATCAGTTAATATGATCCTTCTTTTTTTTAATAGGGTAATGTAAAATGTATACTGACGTACCCATTTCCGATTTCTAGAAAATCCCAGGGAGGAAATTATGACAAAGAATATTATTGATCTGAATGAGCACGGGAATGTGCACATGGCAATTCGTCGTTACTCTGATAATGGTGCGTTTTATCTATTTCGAATTTGCAAATTATCTGGCGATATACTTGGTATTGAAAAGCTAAATGCATTACCGGACAATTGGCCCGAGGAATACATTACAGAACTGTTTAAAAACGGTAAGGTTTTGAAGTCGTCTATTTTTTAATTCCTTCGTTTTATCTTTTCAATGTACTTATTAGACTTAATTAACATCTCCGTTTTTTTCATTTCATTATGTTCATTTTTCTTTAACATCCCATAAGCTATCACCTCATAATTTATAAGATCCTCATCCTTGTAGGTAAAATGTTTGAAGTATTTTTCAAATACTACAAGAGTAAATGTTTTTTCATTCACAGGTTCAAAATCTATATATATGACCTTCTCAAGTCGTTTAATTTTGCTAATAGTGCCGAATACAAAATATCCAATATTAAAAGTTTGATCTGACCAGAGCATATTATGCGCGATATCTTGACTTACTATTATTGATGACAAAGGTACTTTTCTTCCTCCGCCAACGTTTATTATTATTGAAGCTAACATATCGGGATCATATGATGTCATCAATTTTGTAATCGTTTTCACTGAGGAAATGTTTGAGGGCTGCGGATTTGTTTCTTTCGTTTTTACTTCTTGTTCCGATTCTTCATCTTTTGGATTCTTTTCTATTGTGCGTGCCGAATAATCAGGATCTAATCTATTCATATTTAAACGAATGATTGTTTCTTTTATCCCCTTACTAAGAAAGTCTTCTTGATATTCCGATACTTTTTTTATAGCCTGTAACACAGATAAAGGTTCGTAAAATCCACATTGGGTTGAATGCTTTGAGTCTATTTTTCCAGTCGTTTTAAAGTGTGCACTTCTTGTTTCTGTCTTTGGCACATAAATAAGTGGTACGTTACAGTTTTTATCCATACAGAGTAATCGATGTCCGTGCAGCTCACTAGAATATTCTTCTGCCCTAACTACATCACCATTTGCAAGAATAGCGGTGTTCATGATATTTCCTCCTCCAATTTAAAATAAAGCAGTTGCGATGGCGGCAGCTTATATCAAAACAATAAGTCCAGGATTCAGCTATTGATTTCCAGAAATTAAAGTTTTAAAGAAGGATTATATATATGCCCATAAGAACATGTGTCGAAAAACAAAAAGACACAAAGACCTGTTGTCTTTGCGTCCTACGCTATTGACTATTACAAATATCCATAAATTTTATTATGATCTTGCCAGTTTTCTGGTTCAGCGATTGGTATCCATAATTCACCGCTACTTTTTATTACAGCATATTGCCCGTAACCATCCTTATTGACATACCAGACTATTCTATTTCTAAGTTCTGTTGAGTCAATCCTTACCGGTTCCATTGGAGGGGCTACAGTATATCGTACAAACGGACTCCAACCAAAAAGTATTTCCTTATGTCGTGCTATAGGTTGTGGCGAATGATTTATAACCCATACCCCAAAATTATCACTTTCATTTACATACCACACCATATCACCACGAATGGGTACCTCTGATGGGGCTTTAAAGGGATAACCTTCGTACAATGTCTCGCTCTTTTTTTCTCTTCGCCAAATCTCGGCTTGCTCGATGTAAGTTACATAATGCTGGTACTCCTCTGCGGAAAATAGGTCCTTGATAGATCTTGGAGTTTTTGGTATCTTTTCTGGAAACTTATATATCTTTGCTGCCATAATCCTATCCCCCTTCTAAATAATTCAGTACAAAGCCTGGTAAAAAATAAAAAACGATAGCCAACAAAACGGCCCCATATACAAAAAAGTGGTATTTACGCTTCAAACGAAGGTTATTTCGAATCCTGGCAGTATAGGCAAAAATACTACCAATTGCAATAATATAAGCACACATCAACAATTGCCACGATTTTAAATAATACAATACACTCTCAAGAGTTGATCTAGATGATTCATCGTTCGGTAAATCAGGGATATTAGTATTATTATACTCAGATAAAACGAAATAAGGCAAAAAAGCAAGTACTACTCCTATAAAGGCAAAACCGTACGAAAAGAACTTAAAAGTTCTAACAAATTTAGG
Source organism: Paenibacillus sp. IITD108 (assembly GCF_036541265.1). Classification (NCBI taxonomy): domain Bacteria; kingdom Bacillati; phylum Bacillota; class Bacilli; order Caryophanales; family Paenibacillaceae; genus Paenibacillus; species Paenibacillus sp. IITD108. The sequence continues at coordinate 44,694 of NZ_JAZHCT010000037.1, forward strand.
ATTTTTCTTAGCTTCAGCTAAAAGGGAGCCTAACATCGCTGCCATTACAAGAATAACACAGATAAGTACTCCCCATTTTTGAAGATATGAAATGAAATAGACCATAAAATCTTCTACTTGGTCATTAGATGGAAAGAACTGTGACCCACCGTCATTTAGCTTTGGCAGCTCCTGATTTAAAGTAGCCATCATTCACTACAGTCCTCATAAATTAAGCTGCCAGAAGCAGAGATATTCGTGATAATACCATCATTGAACATAAATTCTACTTTGCCGGAAAATACTTTCCGATTAGGATTAATGTATTGAAAGAGTGTATATTCAATAACTTCCATTGCCATTTCACGATTATCAGAGTCGAAATCTCGTGAAAACAAATTGTTTGTTACAATTTGATTATCTATGTACGATATTTTAAAATCTCTTTCCCAAGTTACACGCGGGTCCCCTTGTGGCCTAAAATGTATGGAAAGAATACCGATCGTACCACTTCTTGTTAAAAATGGACACTCTGTTGCTAGACCTTGATTTACAGTAACCATTGCTCTCCTAACTAATTCTTTAGCCTTTTGACTCATATATGTCCCTCCTATAATAATAAATATAAATCTTTTATTCTCTTTCTATTTAGGTAATTTGCACTAAACGATAAATCACCCATCTTACTGATAATTACCATAGTAATTTGTTACCTTACATCTTTCCACGTGTTAACCTGATATATAATAGAAATATGCATCGATTATAGATATAAGGGATGGTATTTGCCATATGGCATCAGTTATGACATCAGTAGGCAAAAAGTTAAAAAAGTTTAGAATCGCTGCTGATCTTAGTATGGAAGAACTATCTTCCCTTTCCGGGGTAGGACAATCAACTATTAGTTCCATTGAAAGAGACGCACAGTCACCTCGTATTGAAACACTGGCTTTACTCTGTGTACCATTAAAAAAAAATTAGATTACTTGACTTACTTGATGATACAGAGATTAATACGTTACTACCAGACATATTAAAGCTACTTATGTTAAGCAGACAGCTTAAGAAAAATGAACTTAAGTCGATCATTCATTTATTAGAAACATGTTTAGAGAGATAATAATATTTGGTTCCTAATCAATATACAAAAATATAAAATTAGTCTTTAAGAACCATTTTACCCCAACTTTAGTCATGAGTGGAGGGTTAAGTTTCTTAACCTCCCCTCTCCCTCATTTTTTTTCGGATACTCTTAAACTGCGATTTGATTGTTTCAAGTGATTTGTGCAATCTTGTGGCCATTTCACCTTTTGTCATTCCATCCTCTTCTAATTCATATAGCAATCGCTCTGCTGATGTTAAAACTTGTAGCTTTACTTCTCTTCTTTCCCTTTTAAATCCTTTCCTAAGCACGGCTGCTACATCAGCGTGAATCGATGATTTATCACAATAGGCATCCCTAATTGCACTAATTATTTCATGACTACTTGATTTAGCTAAAAAATTCACGGCACCATAATCAAAAGCATCCCATATTACCTCATCTTCCATCACTGATGACAGCATTATGGTTCTTGTAATATTACTTGCTTCTTTAGCCACTTCAATACCATCAAGATTATTCTCCGTTAGATTTATATCTAATACCATTACATCAGGCGTGTACTTCAAAGCAGTCTTGATTGCCTCTTCTTTTGTTATGGCCACATCAACTAAATACATATCCTCTTGCTGCTTAATGGAATCAGATAATTGTTCAATCCAAAACGGATCATCTTCTACTAATAAAACATTAATTTTAGTAGATTCATGCATTGGCACAGACCTCTTTCTAAGAGTAATTTTATTTTGACTTGGTCCGTATTAATTTCTTTTTAAATATTAGACTGACCACGGTTCCTCTTCCTTCAATGCTTTTAATCTTCATCTTAATTCCATGTAAATCAAATATATTTTGACAATAACTTAGTCCAAGACCAAAATTTGCTCCCCCTTTCTTTGACGTAAAAAAAGGCTCCCTTATATTACTTAGCATCTTATGGGGAATTCCTTTCCCATTATCAGCAATAGAAAGTACTGCCCTACCATTGACCTCCTTTAAACTTATTCTTATTTTAGGCTGTCGTTTTATATCTTTAAAAGATTCTTGTGAATTAATGATAATATTCTTTAGTGCCTCCTTTAGGTGTAAACGATCAAGTTGCATTACGAAATCTGTTTCTACAAACAATGAAATTTTTACTGGATTGGCTTTTGCTTGATTTATGGTTATAGACTCGTCATAAATTGATCTGACTACCGTAGAAAGCTTCGTTAATTCCCTACTCAATCTAATATCATGAGTCAATCGTTTAATTCTTTTATTGATTTGTGTCAAATGGATAGATGACTCACGTATTGAGACTATCCATTTTTTAAGTAATTGGTTTTTTGTTTGCTCTAATTCCTCCTCAATTTTCGATATTAAAAACTGGATTTTTGCCATTTCATTTTTTATTGTGTGATTAATTATGGATACTCCTGTGGTCATTGTTTTTCTAGTACCGATCAAGGAATTGATTTCAGGATGAAGCCGAATCCCCAAAGAACCGTCAAATAGCGCTATTGCGGTTATGATGATCATTACAATTGAAACTAACTCTCCCCCAACTGACTCCATTCTTGTCAAATTAGATATTACTAGAAAACCAATCATCACAGGAGTAAAATAACGGATTGTTTTTATTCGAAAGCTAAGTACTACTCTTCTTCTCTCACGCTTTATTCCTATTAAGTGAATCACAATTACTATTGCTAAAATAAAATATGTAATTAATGAACTTGTATATACATAAAAAAAACTTGCTCCTAGTATCAGAAGCAAAGTGATCCCGGCTACAACAGAAATAAATTGGTTCTTTTTTGCAGAAAAGAGATCACTATGTAATAAAGAAAAGACTACTGATGAATATAATAGGCAAATTAACCCCAAATTTCTTAGATCAAAATGCTGCTCCCATGGAAGTAGCCTGGAACTAATGATAATTCCACTGATTATAAAAATTATTAACCACAATTTCGAGGATCGTTTAGGGTAATAAAACACAATAATAATAGTAGTCAATATTGAAACTAGAAATGGGAATAACACGTGAATCACCTCATTTAAACTGTATACCAATTCCAAGTATATCATGAGTAAAAGACGGCAGATTCTATTCTGCCTGCCGCCTTTAAAGTCATACAGCCTCTGGTAGTTGTTCCTCTTCTTCAGCGAGCCAAACTCTTACACAATTCCATCCGTTTTCGTTAAATATCAGTTGACAAAGAACCTTATCATTAACGTTCATATTTTTCAATCGTTCATTACTAATGATTTTAGATTCGGTAGAATCTTCAATCCTTACTAAGACATCATCGTATTTTAGGGTTATAGTACCGTGCATAAAATATACTCCGTGAGAATGATTGCCCCCTATTAGCGAGGTAGTTCCATTATAATTTTCATTTGCAGAATCAATTACATCATTCCCAAGATACATTTCACATTGTTCCAAGAGTGCGTCGTCATTGAAAATAGTGACATCCTTTACATTGGTTCCGCCTGAAATCTGTTTTAAAAATTGAATCGCATCTTGATCAAGTTGAACTTCTAATATATCCTTTTGTTGAGGATTGTCAGTAAATTCAATCTCATCAGTAGCTTTGATTTTTACATTAGCGAAATCCTCATTGTCTTGAAGTAAATCCATTTCGTATTGTTCGAGAATATTTGTAGCTTCCATTTCATTAAACTCAGTAGATAGACTCCCCCACTTTTTTCTCCAGTTCGGATCTATCATCGAAGTCAACATTTGATCTTCGCCGGAATTATTATTAATGTTATTCCTCTCAATCTTTTCCGTAGATGTACTTTCAGATATGGCTGGGTTACTACTTAACACTTCTGAGCTTTCGCTAACACGTAAATTAATCTCCCTGGCTTTCGCTCTTAAATATGCTGCACGAGATGACTCATGATGAGCGTAGACTGCTAATGAAAGTCCTATAACAAAAGCAAGTAAAAACCATACATTCATAACTTCAACCCCTAATATTAGTAATATATATGTTAAAGCTATTAAGCTTGTAAAAACCAAAAAAACCCTATTAGGTAGAATCATTCAATTTAGAATGAATCGCCCAATAGGGTTTAAATCTCGCAAAAAGGCTCATAAGAGCAAATAAAAATGGTTACTTCCGTAGTTTATCAAACAATTCTCGATACCGCAATGTAAAATTATCAACGCCTTGAACAATACTTTTTTGCATTTCCAAGAACATATCTGACATTTCATTTTTTATAGTTTCTACATCTTCCCCATTGTTTAACCTAAGTATAAGAGAAGTTTTCATAGCTTGTAGTGAATATAATAATCTGGCTGCTTCCTTCCTGGTTATATCAGGCAATAACTGCTCCTTTATTGTATTATTATTTTCTTGCCGGTCATGAACTGGAATCGGATAATTACAGAGTCTGTGATATCTGCTGTCACTGGTATATACGAAGTTACCTCCCATCATCCACCAAGTATTTGAATCTTGACTAGATGGAACCGCATACAGTCTTCCAGCCCTCTCTTTAAGTATTAAGTAGGGTTCATTTTCTTCTGCCTGGGCAACAGCTGGTACGCCATCCCCTACCAAAAGAATCCGATCTTTTATTGATGTAATTCCACCATTCGTGCTATCTCCTGTACTATTGCGTAAAACAGTCACATACAAACCTTGTGGTAATTTTTCATTCATTGAACTCATCTCCCTAATTTTAATAGAAACACAAAAAGCCCTATTAGGTAGAATCATTCAATAAAGAATGAATCACCCAATAGGGCTTAATACTCACAATAAGGCTCAAATAAGCAAAAAAATTGACTACTTATTTAGTTTATCAGGTAATTTATAATACTTCAATATCTAAGTTAACTAGCATTCGAATACAATTAGAGAGAGCTTCAGCTTGCTGTATTTCTCATATTGATTAAAAGAAGAATCATTGAAAGGCAAATAAGAGCTATAAAGGTTCAATTTACTGAATTAATATTAATCGA
>NZ_JAZHCT010000038.1:0-49400 GCF_036541265.1 Paenibacillus sp. IITD108
CTCAAATGAGCTAAAATAATCGGAATAGCATCGATGGCAACCGTTAGAGCAATTTTGCCAGTTGTTTGCCGATTTATGCTTTGCGAAAGTTGAGTTAATAATAGTAAAAAAACGCCTTTCGGCGTTCTGGCTGTCGAGAATGTCTCGGCAGCCATTTTTTATGTTGAAATGAGAATTAAGACGTCAGCGCGTTAAAAATTGTATAATAATAGTAACTCATATAAGAGAATTACTTGTAAACGAGGGATTAACAATGAGCATAGAAAGATTGCAGCAGCAAATATCTTTTATAATGGAAATTGATAAGCTAAAAACGATTTTGCGTAAGTCATATATTACGGATCGTTCAAGAGCGGAGAATGATGCTGAGCATTCCTGGCATTTGGCGGTGATGGCAGTCATCTTATTGGAGCATGCCAACACTGAAAAAATCGATATATTGAAAATTATTAAAATGGTATTGATCCATGATATTGTGGAGATAGATGCTGGTGATACTTTTGCTTATGACGATGCGGGACATACAGACAAATATGAGCGGGAGCTGGCAGCGGCAGATCGGATTTTTGGCTTGTTGCCTGAGGATCAAGGGCAGGAGCTTAAGGCTCTTTGGGAAGAGTTCGAGCAGCGGGAAAGTCCGGAGTCGCAATTTGCGGCAACGATCGACCGGCTTGCGCCTATGCTGCTTAACTATTATACAGAAGGACATACTTGGAAACAAAACGGTATAACCAGCGATCGGGTTATTGCTTATAATCGTCATATTAATGATGGATCTACTGTGCTTTGGGAGTATGCCCAGCAGTTTATTGATGACGCTGTACAAAAAGGCTATTTGAAGAAGGGGGAAAAATGATAAATAACCCAATTGTAAAGTTTGAACGGTGGTGGGATGAGGTGAAACGGTTTGGATTAAAGCATCCTGGTGCGGTATGTGTTTCTACTATTAATGAACAAGGCTTCCCGTCAGGCCGTTTTGTTGACTTGAAAGATATTGCAGATGATTGTTTTATATTTTGTACGAATCTGGATTCTCAAAAAGGACATGATATTGAGAAAAACGATAGAGTGGCCTTAACGTTTTGGTGGGAAGCGATCGGGTATCAGGTACGGATTATAGGGCATGCGTCGCAAATTTCTTCTGAAGCGGCAGATCGGTATTGGGATACAAGACCTAGAGATGCGCAAATTACAACGCATAGCTGTCAGCAAAGCAAACTCCTTATATCCGAAAAATTGCTGCAGGTGCAATTTGAAAAAGTAAAAGCGAGCTTAGAAGGGATGGAAATTCCGCGGCCAGACAATTGGGGCGGATACGCCGTTGAGCCGATAATGATCGAGTTTTTGACCTTTAAAGCAAGCCGCCTGCATCTTCGTGAACGGTATACAATAGTTGAGAATGAGTGGAGCAAGGAACTATTGCAACCCTAGCAGCCTATTAGAAATAGTATGGAAGCATACGGTGTGCAAACTAAATTAATCTGATAAACATTAGGAAGGTAGCAGCATATGATAAGAATTTTAGAACTGCCAATTGAATATGAATTCAACAACCAAAAAAGTTATTTGTATCCCAGCCTCATTGTAAAAGATAATGACTTGACACTAGTGGACACGGGATATCCTGGCTTTTTGCCGCTTATTGAGCAAGAAATTTTGAAAAATGGTTTTACGATAAGTCAATTGAAACAAATTATTATAACTCATTATGACGATGATCATATTGGTTCACTCTATGAATTCAAACAAAAATATCCATGGATACAGGTTATATCCAGCGCAATTGAAGCGAAATATATTTGTGGTGCAGAAAAGTCGGAAAGGCTCGTTCAGGCTGAACAAATGCTGGAACAGATGACAGGTGAAGCGGCTGATTTTGGCAATTGGTTTGTACAGCAATTGAATAATTTGCAGCATGCTGCGGTTGATCAAACAGTCCAGGATGGAGATATGATTTTGGATAATCAATGCAAAATAATAGCAACCCCAGGTCATACTTCCGGCCATATCTCCTTGTACTTTCCGGCAATAAAAGCAGTAGTGACGGGAGACGCTGCTGTGGCAGACAATGGCCAGCTCATTATTGCAAATCCACAGTTTTGCTTGAATCTTGAGCAGGCGGAGCAATCTCTAAACAAAGTGAAAAACTTGGACGCTAAAAAATACTTTTGCTATCATGGCGGGAATATTTCGGTGAACTCGACGGTGATTTAGATAGGCAGGAGAAAATGATGCGCTGATTACTGTAAGTTTAATGACAGGGACGAAGGAGCGGTTAGAGATGGGGATGACAGGTAATTATATTGCAGTAGATAGTGAGACGATCGTAAAGATTGCTAGTGGCGAATTGCAATTGGAGGAGCTAGATCCGGCCGAATATCCGTCGCTTGATATCGACAAGTCGTGGCAGGCGATTTTGTATACATTGTGTGGGGAAGTTTTCAACGGGGAACCGCCGCTTGGCTATGTAGTGCCGCTGCTGGAGGATCAGACGCTGGATTTTCTGGATTATGGCGCTTTTTATGTAAAGCCTGAACAAGTTGCTGCTGCAGTGGCAGCTATTAGCGGTATAAGCGAACCTGATATGCGTCAACTATACAACTTTGAAGGCATGGTATCAGAGGCAATCTATCCAGTTGTGGAAGACGAGGATCGGGATGAGTTTTTCTCCTATATGTTTGCACATTTTGCAGACTTGCGTTCGTTCTATGAAACAGCGGTAACAGGCAATCAAGGGATTATTTTCTGGATATCGTAAAAACCTAGAGGGAGCTCTAACAGGTCCATGTGATCTATTAGAGCTTCCTCTGTATTTCAAGCTTCTACTTGATTACCCCGCAAGCGACGCGGTCGCCTGAGTTGCCGGATGGATCCGTCTTATAGTCATCTGCCGCAGCATGAATAACAAGAGCGGTTCCGCCTGGCCTCACAATTGAATTAGGTTTGCCAGGCTGCAAGGTGATTACTGCAGATGTAATATCTGCTGCTACTTTGCCGTCAGCACCTACTGTAATATTAGGCAAGTCGCCTAAATGGAAGCCTTTCGGATTGTCAAATCCATGCTCCTTGCTCGTTGGGTTGAAATGAGCGCCAGCACTTGTAAACTTTGGAGGCTCGCATAATCCCTTTTCATGGATATGAATGCCATGAACGCCAGGTGAAAGCTTCTCCGCCTCAACATGAATCAATACTTTGCCAGCCTGCTCGGTTAGAACAGCCTTGCCGATGGCTTCGCCATTTGTATTCACAATGGAAACAATTATAGCATCGCCTTGTTTTTTCTCTTCAGCAAGCGATGTTGCTGCTATGCTCATATGCAGCATAAGTAAAAAAGTGAAAAGCGGAATTATTCTTTTCATAGAAACCTCCATCATTATGTGCAATTGTTTTGATGCATACAACATCATTATAATGCACATAAAAATGGAAATTATTCACTGGCGAGACGGAAACGATCCTCTTCTTTTATTTTTGCTATCGCTTCATTTTTAGTTCGAACGCCCAGCTTGTCATAAATTTTTTTTAAATACTTCTCAACCGAGCTTTCGCTCGTATTAATGGCAGCTGCAATTTCAGCATTAGTCACTTTTTGCACAATGAGAGATACAATTTTTTGCTCCGTCGCTGTAAGATCAGCTTCCCAATAATGTTTAACATCTTCGGAGCGAATCAGCTGCATCTGTCTAAATAGAGGAAGCGGAATGATTGTACTGCCGCCTATAACCGTATGAATTAATTGAATAACCTCTTGAGAGGATGCGCTTTTGTTGAGCATGCCGCTTACACCATTTTCTAGCAGCAGGTTGAAATAAGGCTCATAGTCATAGCCCGTATGGATAATGACATGAGTAGCAGGATACTTTTCTTTAATACGGTAGCAAACCTGAATGCCTGATCGATCGGGCAGGCTTAAATCTAATATGACAATAGAAGGCTTCAAGCTATAAGCAAGCTCAATTCCTTCATGCCCGTTGGAAGCAAGACCTACAACTTGAATCGATTCATCTTGCTCCAAAATATGCTTAAGCCCAGCAGCCATTGCGGGATGATCATCGATAATAAGTACTCGAATTACTTTTACCAATTCATCATTACTCCTCAGCTAATATAATTAGAACGGATAAACCTCTGCCAGACGCGGTTTTTACTTCAATGCTTGCATCGATATTGGCAACGCGCTGTCGAATGCCTATCCAGCCCATCGTGTCTTCATGCTTGTATTCAGAAATGCCAACGCCATTATCTGAATAGTGAAGGCAGTACTGATAGTCGGTTTTATAAAAATGCAAGGATACATTATGTGCCTTAGAGTGCTTCTTGGCATTGGACAGCAGCTCTTGAGAAATCCGAAATAGCTGCAGTAAAATATCCGAAGGCAGTGCGTCCCATTTTTTTGAATGTTCAATTTTTAATCGCAGCTTATAGGGCGCAATTCCGCGCTCTGTTTCAATGAGGTTGGAAATGGCTACTGCAAAGCCAGCCTCTTTTAATTGATGCGGATACAAAAGAAATGCCGCTTCCCTTGCATTGATATTTATAATATCAAGAAACTCGGTCAGCTCCTGCAAATATATATTGATTTCATTGGCATTTAGTTTCTTTTCTTGAATTTTAACGACACGCTGTCTGGCAAAAAAGATATCCTGCAGCACAGTATCATGCAAGTCGGATGCGATACGCGCACGTTCCATTTCTTGCAGTTGAAAGGTTAATTTATTAATCCACTGCGAGGCAGCAAGCGGCTGTTCGCTGGCAGCAGCAGCTTCATTGATGTAATTGGTTACTCGCATAGACAGCTTCTTGCTTAAATGAATGTTTTCAATAACGAGAGATAATGGACCGCATAGCGTTTCCAGCCACTGCTGGCAGGCCGCAAGCAGCGAACGATTAGGATATTTAATAATTAAATAACCGGAGTAGTCCGCGTTCTGTTCAATGTCAAAAATAAGATATTCACTTGCAATCGTACTCTCGGAATCATTTTGCAAAATTTGCTTAAGATGCTCTTTATCAATATCGCCATGAGAGAAAAAATTGAAATGGCTATAGTAATTAATACAAACAGCAGCATGTTTTACTTTTAATACTCTGCACAGCTCAGGAAGGAAAAACGTGCGCAAATCCTCAAGCTGCTGTATTTTTTTGAAGTTTCTTATGATTTGATGCATGGCGAGCGTAGTTGGGTTGCTGCGATGGGTTAAAGTAGAAAAAAACTGTATCAGCATCTTCTCAATTCCTGACCACTTGAAATTAAACAGCTTCTTTCTTGAAGCAAAGTAGAAAAAGAAAATTGGAAACAAAAGAATGCACCAGATGGTATAAGAATAGCTTACTAGCTGCTTTCCAAGCATATCAGGAATTGCGGAAAGCAATAAATAGGGCGTAAATGAAATACCAAAAGCGAAAAACATCGTTTTTATAATAGTGGCAGAATACGAATACTCATACCTTCGTTTTATATATAAAAAGATGAGAAAGATAAGACTGAGCGTGCATCCAATTGCAAAGCTTAGTAATGTAATCAACCGATCTAAACTGTAATATGTATAGCTGGCTACAGGGAAAAAGTATACAATTCGTAAAAGAACGAACGGTATTACGAAGCAATATGCGAGCTTTATCCAAAAAAAGTTGAAAAAGGATTGACCTTTTTCTTTTAATAATCGGTACATAAAATGAACGAAAAGAAATGGAATCAACGAGATCGAACTGAATAAAATGAACTTGGACAGCACATCGGCACGTGAAGAAGCCTCTGTGCACATAAACGCCAACCCCATTAATATGAATATAAAAATGAGCAAGCGGGTTGAAACTGTGAGCGCAGCTCTCGTGTATAAGACGGCAGCAACAATAAACATAATTAATTCAGCAGCATAATTAAGCAACGAACGTGATGCCATTGGATTTTTTATATCGAAAATCGTATATGTTGTGATGCGATCATGTCGCAGCACTTCGATCTGACTGGCTTGCTCGATACTATGAAATAACGGAACACTAAAATGCTGCATGACGGGTCTGCCATCAATGCGCAAGACCTCGTCATACAGCTGTAATCCAGATATATGTGCGGTGCTTCCAGAATGGAATTTAGATATGACCCAAGTGTCAGATTCTGTAGGTTTTACTTCAATTCCTAAATAATCGTAATGAAAGGATACATAGCTTATCCATAGGTGTACGGTAAATAATATAGTAACGATTGTAATGAGGTGGATTCTATTGAATCGCGAGAAAGCTTGCATTTGAAAATTATCCCCAGAAAGGATCTGATTTTTCGTCTTTTTGCTGCTTGGAATTGGCGAAACTAGCTTCTAGAACTTTTTTGCTTTCCTGAGAAAGATAAGAGATTTTTAAGCTTGTAATGACTGGTTTGCCGGCTTGCTTGCTATTTGCCATTTCAATTGCTGAATCTTTTAATTGCTTTGTCCACATAGTAATCGCCCCTTAAAATGTAATTGTGATTATTTACATCTATATTAACATATTTGAAAGACTGGTAATACATAGAATTCCGTAAACTTTTTGAAAGTTTCCTCAATTTTTTTTGAGGAATCTAGCAATTGCCAGCTGTTCAAATTGGTTTTTCCAATAGGAATCCGTATGCTGCAATTGATTCAGCTGCTCGCTTGCCTGCTGCGCGTAAAGCATTTGGACGGCATTTGTATATTCAATGACGCCTGATTTCTCTATAAAATCTAGTATTTCAAGCTTATGAGTAAGAAATTGCTGCTGTTCACAGTTTTCGTTATAGTATTTACGGAGAATGGGCAGGTATGTATCGCTTTGCTCTAGCAGAAATAAAGTAGAGAGCGTAATTTTACGCTGGACAAGATCATTACGGTAATCGATTCTAGTTATATTTTTTATATCATTCTCCAGCTGCGCAGCAATGCCGATATTGGCAGCCATGCTGGAAAGCAGGTCAAGCTGGCTTTCATGCATAGCGTTACGATCTGGACAACCCATTAGAATAGCCAACTTTATGAGGGACGACGATTTTTCGCTTACCATCTGCAGGTATTGCTCCTCGTCAGTTACTTCATTGCCAATATCTCTATGCTGGCCATTATGCGCGGCAGTAATCAGCTGGAGCATAGCAGGGCTGAGAGCAGGTGCGGACATGTTGCCGGCGATTGCAGCTGTTAGCAGGGCAGTAGCGGCGTTTATTGCAATAGGATGGTCACAGCTCATCCAAGGAGGGTCCGTATTATCCTGATCCTGCAAATCATCTAAAATGTCGAGACTTAAAATAATTAATTCGGTTTGCGCGGCTGTGTGATGGATACGCGAGGAAGTTCCGCCGAGCAAATGATGTGTATATAAAGTTAGCTTGGGCCATATCGATGTCTCGGCCTTTTTGTAAGCAATAAATTGATGAACAAGCTCATTGAGCTGACCGTGATAAATATGAGCATTAATAATTTGCGAGATTGCCTCGTGAACATAATTCTCTGCAGTTAACTGCTCCTTAGAGCGAAATTGAGTATCCATTGCTTGCCCCCTTAAAAGTGAATTAATTATCAATACATCCTCTAATTACCATATCACACTGATTTTTGTTAGGGTACTAGATATTTGGTTCAAGAAGAAACGCTGCGCGTCCTTGACTAAGGATGTACCGTTTTTCGGTGAGACTGTAACGATTTACTTCCGGTGGACGAATAAGAGATGACATGTCAAAAAGTTGAGAGGCGGAGAGGGCGGGATGCACCAGGAAGAGGTCAAGCTTAGAATGTTTGTAGAAGGCAGCCGTGCTGCTTTTGAAGACATTGTTCTGGCTTACCGGGAGCCTGCAATCCGTTTTGCGTGCCAGTATGTCCATGATCCCTACATTGCAGAGGATTTGGTTCAGGAGTGTTTTGCCTACTTGTACGTATATCCATGGAAATACAATTTTCGAGCTTCCTTTAAAACCTATTTGTTTACGTTGATTCGAAACAAGTCCGTGGATTATTTGCGCAAAAAAGAAAGAAGACGGGAATGTACGGATCAGGAGGAGGAAGTGTGGAGAGAAACGGGAGAAACGGCTCCAGGTCCAGAACAGAGCGTGCTGGATAAAGAAAACAGGCAGTATTGGGAGTATGTGCTTAATTCCTTAAGCAGCGAGTACAGGACAGCTCTGTATATGGTCGATGTGGAAGGGATGTCTCCCAAAGAAGCGGCTGCTGTACAAGGAAAGACGGCAGCGGGATTTCGGGTTACGCTTTTCCGGGCGAGAAAGAAGCTGAAAGCATTCGTGGAAAAGGAGGGTTTGTATGAAAGATTGGAATGGGATTGAAGGCAATCAGCGTATAAATCAATTTGATGACGAAATCTTTTTGCGCGGCATCTATCGAAAAGTGACGGTTCTGGAATATGAACAGCGGGAAAATGAACGTGTTTTGGCCAATCGCAGGCGATTGCGCAGGCAATGGCTTATCAGGCTGGGAGTGACGACGGGTGCTGTAATAGGACTCATTTATATTATGCAAATTAATTCTTTTGATATGATAGCGGTCCTGCCGCTTTCCTCTGTTCTCATTACATTGGGGCTTCTGTTGGAGCATATTGAGCTGCGAATGACTGCGAACAAGGAATAGGATATTTGACAAAGGACACATAATGGAGCGTGAACAAGATGGAGATAACGTTGAATGAGTTGACCAAACGTTATGGTAATAAAACCGCACTAAATGGCGTTACGCTGAAATGGGAGGACGGCGTGCAGGGACTGCTCGGACCTAACGGGGCAGGTAAAACAACGCTGATGAGGCTGTTGGCCACCTTGCTCACGCCAACATCTGGCAGTGCAGTAATTGATGGGGTTCCACTGAAGGAGAAACATAAAATTAGGCAGCTTATCGGATATTTGCCCCAGGAGTTTTCCTTTTATCCTGGTATGACCGTGATGGACGCCCTGGATTATTTGGCCCTTCTCTCCGGTGTCAAAGCGGCTGTGGATCGAAAAAGGAAAATCAATGAATTGCTGGAAGCTGTCAATCTGGAGAACCACCGCAAAACAAAGGTAAAAGCTTTGTCTGGAGGGATGAAGAGAAGACTGGGAATTGCCCAAGCCATGATTCACGAGCCGAAATTACTTATAGTGGACGAGCCTACTGCAGGATTGGATCCTGAGGAGCGTATACGGTTTCGTCAGTTGCTAGCCAGCTTTTCTGAAAACAGGATTGTACTTTTATCTACACATGTCGCAGAAGACATTGAATCCTCCTGCCGTGAAGTGACTGTACTGACAGAGGGCTCGGTTCCCTTTCAAGGCAGTATTGCACAATTGGCGGAGCAAGCCAGAGGAAAGGTATGGACGGCAGAAATGGACAACGCCGAATGGCGCGCGGCAAGCCAGTCATTTAGAATTGTTTCCGCTGTAGCCAAAGGAGGCTCTCGCATGAGTGTCCGATTTCTAGCGGAATCTCCTCCCCTGGCCGAGGCGGAGGAAGCGGAGCCAACAATGGAGGACGGATACCTCTGCCTGGTCAAGGTGAGGGGGAAACTTCAATGAGCTTTTTGACACTCCTAGGCAAGGAATTAGGGATGTTGAGCCGAAACCTGGTTGTATATCTGCTGCTGGCCGTTATTGTCCTGTTTTATTGGACCAATTATGCAACGGAAGAAAGCTGGAGTGAGGGCAGGGCACCTGTACCTCCTACAGAAACGGCTGATCCATTCTTGGCAAGTGGGGAAGGTACTTTGGAAGAAGTCCCTCCAATGCCCGTATACGGTTTTAAAGAAATAACAGATCCCGTACTCATTGCGCAGCGTTACCTCTGGATGCTGGAGACTGATCTGCAGAGGGGGTGGATGGAACAAAGGATTGTTTTTGGGGCGTTTGCACACAAAAGCCGATTGTCGCAGAAAGACCGGGAGCATATGAAGGAGACGATTTCCGATTTTGAACGGGTTGTGAAAGAACCAACAAAGTATACAGGAATTGAGGCGAAGCAGATAGCGGCTGATTTGGATAGCGCGCTTGGCGGCTGGACCAGTTACATGAGGGAAGGCGTTACATTCATCGAGCCGATTGAAACTTTCGAAGATGCGATGGAAAGCTATCGCGTTTTAGAGAGGAACTACGCAGAAAGAGTGGCCGATGGTCAGATTTACCCGGGAATGGCAAGATTATTCAGTGATTATATGGGGCTTACCGCCGGTTTGTTTCCTGTTTTTCTGGCTGCTTTCGCGATGGGCCGGGATAGAAGCAGCCGAATGTTTGAACTTGTTGCCAGTCGCTCTATCCAAGCATGGCGTTATGTCGGGGCCCGTTATTCGGCGCATGTTATCCTTATTTCACTTATTTATTTGCTGCTTGCGACAGTCGGAGCATGGCAAACGGCGGCAGCGCTCGATGGAACAGAAGCGTTCGGAGCAGCTTTGCCGATTTTCCTGTCTTACTCGGCTGGATGGCTGGTTCCTACCATCATGGCGACTACTGCATTCGGTATGCTGATTAGCATTGCAACTGGCAGTGGGGTTGCTGTAATACCTCTTCAAATTGTATGGTGGTTTATTTCGGTCTTCCCTTTAATTGGAGATTATAGATTGCATAAACTCTTTTTACGGTTTAATACTGGTGCGGAGGCAGGAACCTTTCACCGGTATGCAGATATGATTATGGCTAATCGGTTATTCTACGTTTTTTTAGCTTTGGCAATGATTACTGCCGCAACAATAATTTGGGAACGTAAAAGGAGCAGTGGGAAAATGACAAAAAGCGTTTTTAACCTTCGGAGAAAGCAGGCAGGGATGCTTCTGCAGAATGGGAATGAGGGATGAGCACACCTTTATCATCTTTACAGTCTGTTTCTGTTCGTCAACAAAAGAGCGCAGATGCTCTTTTGTTGTGGAATCTACGTCTTTTAGCCGGTCCACTTTGGCTAGCGGCTTTACTGATTGTTTTAATGCTTGCGGCATTTTCTAATCCCTCCTTTATGGGGACTGTCGATGCGGCGTATTGGGGTGAACGTTTCGTAGCGTTGTTGTCTTTGCTTCTATTCCCTCCTCTGGCGTTGATGGAATCTGGAGGGATAGGCGAAGGCTTGCTTGCTAAGAGACAACGTCATGAAATAGTTTTTTTATGCCGTTGGTCATTGTCCGCATGCTATATGGCTGTACTTGTGGCAGTTTTTTATGGGGTTACGAGATTAATGGGGGCAAGCTATGACGAGAAGCTTATGCTTGGCGTCTTGATTAATAGCTTGGCGCTCGGCTCCGTTGCTTTACTTGCCGCCATTCTTTTTAGCAGCCTTTCCGGAGGTTATATACTAGTATTCGCCTGGTACTTGCTGGACTGGACGACTAAGGGGAAATGGACGGGAAAGGTGTATTTATTCAGCATGTCAGATGGTGCTTGGAGTGGGGATAAGCTGTGGCTTCTTGTTGTTGCTCTGCTTTGTGCGGCATGTTCGGCATGGTTATTGCCTCGATTGATTAAGGGGAAAGCTTTTAGCTAGGATTACTAGCGTTTTAAGTAACTAGTAGATTATTTCAAAAGTTTGGACGTTTTGATTGAAAAGTAAAATGATAATAGTATTTATTTGAGACTGTCGATTCATTGTGGGCAACGATTGATAAGCAATGAGAAAGGGGAAACGGAGAGCAAGAATGGGAATGGAGAAGCGACAGCGTCCGCCTTTGTAGGCTAATTTTTTCTTTTACAGGGGTTATTTATTCATAAAAATTAGACTACAACAGCGGTCGGAATCCCAATCTTGATCGCAGTGCACCCCTTCTATTGCTTGTTGCGACTATCCACAATGAATCGACAGGCCCTGTTTACGTGTTATAGCAAACAAGTAAAAAACTGGCTGTTTGAATAAAACTCAATAAAAACGGTTGATTGTTGCATATCCTCATTATAAAATACATACAGGTATGTATTTAAAATTTAACTGTGAGGCTTGTGAAATGAAAAAAAACAAATTTCAATTAAAAAGAGAGGCTACTTATGAAAAGCTGATGGCAGCAGGATTGGAGGTGTTTTGCGAGAAGGGATTTTCCAGCACTACCATTGATGAAATCTCCAGCAAAGCAGGATACTCCAGAGGAGCTTTTTATGTTCAGTTTGAAAGTAAAGAGGATTTTTTTCGCAAATTGATTGAATATCGCCGAGAAATGAGGGCGGATACTCAAGAACAGCTGGAACGATTGTTTGATTCCGGTGCAGGTTTGCAGGAAACGGTTTCTTTTTTAGCAGAAGGATTAGTCACGTATATTAAAAGGTCACCCGAGTGGATTTTTGTCTATATTGACTACTTTATGCAAACGGAAGATAAGGATTTTGTAAGAGAGTTATTTAAATCTTATTACGAAAGCTGGATTGCGGAGACAAAAGGAAACTTGGATTGGCTATGCCGTAAAGGTTTAATCCCAGAAGAGGCAAATACGATAGAGAATGCAAAACAAATATATGCGATTTTGGATGGCTACATTACCCATCATAATTTATATGGGGAAGCGTTGGATGGACTGAAATTGACCGAGGCGATGTTGAAGCTTCTGCGATGATTTCATAGACTAGGCAGGATCAGTCTTTGAGACTTTCGAGTCTCGTTTTTCATAGAATATTAAATACATACATGTATGCATTTAATAATTTTCATTTAGTAAGATAACTCGATTCGCTTCAAATGCGTTTTAAATTGGGATGAGGGAAGTGGGATGGACATGAGGGGGAAAAGTAGGATTTTGAATCGCTGTACACAAATCGGGTGTTTATTTTTGGCCATCTTGATGGTCGTTTCAACGTTGATGCCAACGATGACATTCGCATATTCAACGATTCATGGCAAGGAGACTTGGCTGCAATCCGTCAATGATCAAGCGGCGATCAGCCAAGGGCAGCAGGCGCTTTACTTTGGCGTCATCGAGGAAAAGACGACTACTGGTTATAAGGTTAAGACCATACATATGGAAATATCCTATGGTGACAACATGTATGATTACGATCAGGATGCGGACATCATTGACGTCGTGGTGCGCAATCATACCGATGTTGTTACCTTGAACGGCACTCGCAAGCTGGATGTACAGACTCCAGTGGTTGCGGCTGGATATCAACAGCAGAATGGAAGTGTGGAGGCGTTAGTAATCGGAGATATGCAAACTGCGGAGATGATCCAGCCAGAAGCTTCAGAAGCCCCCGCGATAGAAGATTTGGAGGCGGACTTGAAACAGGATGCAACCGATAACGTGTCTGAGGAGGAGCAAACGGAAGGTACACAATTCGGTGAAGCCCGTATTCTAAGCTTGAATCAATCACAACTCCCTGCAACGGATAAGCGGTACACATCGGTTGACGGAGATTTCTCCAAGTCGTTTCAATGGAAGAAAAATGTACCTGCTTTCAAGGTAGGATCTCTGCTAACAATCTCTCTTTATATGGAGGTATTCTCGGGGGTTGAGATGAATTGGGACTTTCCGTTCGAGGTACAAGCCCGTCTTCTCGATCCGATTCGTTACATCACATGGGAGGACAAGCAACTCCGTCCCGGTGAAACCTCGGCTGAACGGGCTAAGCGGCTGTATGATTTGAAAGCGATGCTGCGCGTCGGGGTCGAGCCCATCAAGCATAGTA
Organism: Paenibacillus sp. IITD108; assembly: GCF_036541265.1. Classification (NCBI taxonomy): domain Bacteria; kingdom Bacillati; phylum Bacillota; class Bacilli; order Caryophanales; family Paenibacillaceae; genus Paenibacillus; species Paenibacillus sp. IITD108. The sequence continues at coordinate 13,574 of NZ_JAZHCT010000038.1, forward strand.
AAAATCGAACGCTCTTTGCACAAGCTGGGGTCAAGCTGAATGTTGGCTTCGAAGGGAGCATTGCAGGTCACAGCTTTAATGAAAAAATAGACCTGCTCAAGCTTGCTTCGGGTGTAGTTGGCGGCGGAGGGCTTAGCATGCAGGTAGGCGGCAAGCATGCTGCTCCGTTGTTCGGCGAGCAGGCCACTTTTGGCATCCGGGATACAATTGGTTTCGATTCGGATGCAGTCAAATGTTCTTTGTCATGTACGATCGATCTGTTCACAGAAGATTCGGTTGGCATTAGCCTGCCTTTCTTTGAAGCGGGCATATTCACTATGGGATTTGAAATACAGCCGCTTATGCTCATTTATGGGGATTACCCGAAAATTAAACAAATTGAAACCTCGCCGGGATTGGATATAGAAGCGGGCTATCAATATGACTATGGCTTGAATCATGGTTCGACATTCCCGGTTTCTGGCGACACCCCGATTTACCCTTATGACGCCTTATTTCTTTCTGTCAATGATGTTGACGGCGGTCCGCCCCCGCAACTCGCCGATGAGAATGGGAAATTTGATTTGTCCTTTAAGGTGGATTACAAACCACGGGCGATGGTCGGTCTGTTTTATCAAGCAACCTTGTCGGCCAAAAAGCTCGGAATCGGCACGAAGGTCAAGCTGCCTATGATGGCTTTGCCGATTCCGTTTGATTTTGACTTAAATAAGATTGGCGGAAGCAGGCTGTCCGAATTGTCTTGCACGACAAAGGAACTGAAGCTGTCGGGTTGTACGGAGCCGGCTTTTCAGTTCGGCAGTCCTACCATTATTCAGCCGATTGGGTTGCGGAGCACAGAGCTTCCGGAAGCGGTCAGCGGCACTGATTACAAATCTGCACCGATCATCGGTTATGGAGGGACTGGAGCCATCGCATTAAAAGCAGTTGGCATGCTGCCAGGGGGGCTGAAGTTAAAGCGCACCGGCTCGGATGACGACGGGAATGGCATCTATCAATTAGTAGGTAAGCCGAATGTGAAGGAAGGACGCTACGCGATTAAGCTTCAGGCATCGGATAGCGCGGGCGCAAAGAAAATATTTGAGCTTTCGCTGGATGTTGGCAAAATTTATCCCGAACGTATCGATGCCGAGCTGATTTCTGGGCAGTTTTGGAGCCAACAGTTGAAGTTTGTTGGAGCAGATGGAACGGTCCGGGAAGATGTAAGGTGGAAACTTAGCGGCAACTTGCCTGCAAGTGCATATGAACTTGGCAGCAATGGTGCACTGCGTACAGTACCTTCTGCTCTAGTACCGGGCAGCTATGCATTCACTGTTATAGCAGAACTCAATGACACGACCTATAACACTGGCACCAAGCATCGGATTACTGTGTTGAAGCCCGACGCAGCTGCAGAACGCGACTGGTCTGTCGAGCATACCAGTTTGGGCAGTCACAACGCGTTGTATGGCGATGCGGCATGGCATGAGGGGCTGGGGCAAGTTGCGCTGATTGCGGAGTGGCGCGGCGCTATGCTGTACGATGGTGTGACATTTAACAGTGTTGCTGGATTGCCGTACCCTTTTCACGCCTCGATGGCATATGTCTATCCCCGTGACCCCGAGGAATCAGGCTGGATGTATATATTTGGCGGCGCCAATAAATCGGAAGGGGGCGAGTTTGCTGGCAATGTGTACAAATGGGACGAGGATGGTGTGGAATTGCTATACCGCGACCCGCTTGATGGATCGGGACCGACGGTATACGATTCAGCAACTGCGGCTCTGCCCGACGGAAAATTGCTAGTATTCGGGGGCGATTACGCCGGCAAGTTTGCATCCGGCACTTATGATCCGAAACTGTCGAATGAAACATGGTTGTTTGATCCAAATACAAAGCGGTTTACGAAAGTCAACTCCAAAGAAAATCCCGGCGCTCGAAGCGGAAATCAGATTATGACCTATGTTCCGGAGCTGGGCAAGGCGGTCTTGTTCGGTGAAAATTTGAAAAACAAACCTTTTCTGCCAGAAGAGCGGGAACAGGAAATATGGCTGTTCGACCCGGTGACGCTGCAATGGTCCAAAGCAGACGATGGAAACAAGCTGGTACTTAGCAAAGATGAAGGAACGCGGCTCGTTTATTCACGGGCAGAGCAAAAGTTGTTTATCCTCATCTCGGATACGACGCCGATTTCCTTGATTGACGGGCAATCATCCAGTCGCACACGGTTTTATTCCATTGATGTTTCATCTGGCCAATTGGGCAGTTTGCTCGATGAATCCGGCAAGCTGCCGCAAGGCAGTCAGAGCTGGGGGAGGAGCAAGGGACGTCTGGCTTATGATGAGCAACATGGCAGCCTGATCTATTTGCAAGATAACGGTTTATCGAATACGGATATATGGTCGTATGCGTTAGCGCAAGCTGACAGTGACCGTGAATCCATTATTGCCGACGGTCAAGATCGAGTATCATTTCAATTCAACGTGACAAGGTATCTCGACAATCCGCAAGATTGGCGAGTGAGCTGGCAAAATATCGGTCATCCGAATGTTTTGGACGGGAAAGCAGCGGTTATAACGACACCAGACGCAGAAGGGAATGTGGCGCTTGATGTTTCGTATGAAAATTATGCGCTGACGAAGCGTCAAGCAGGAACCTTGCTTTTGGCCGCGGAGCATGTTTCGGATGGGCGACGGGTTCCAATCGGTTTTGCTGCAGTCGGCTTGGTGCCCGTTCCGCCGGATGGCTCGAATAGTGTCATTGAGCTGACTCCTGCTGCCGTTGATTATTTGGGTGATTCCTGGGCTGGCGGATTTGATTCCAGGCAAACGCAGCTTACGATTACACTGCGGTCAGCCGGTGAATATATGGATGGCGCAAGCGCGGAGAACGGGGACTTCAAAGGCAAGCCGCTGCCAGGGCGGAAGCTGGAGCTGCTCGACAGTCTGGAGCTCGAAAATACCGGGCTGAGGTTCTATACTGGACCAGTAACTGACCAGCCGGTGGGAGCAGCGGATTACGATGAATCCAAGTTTCTATTGGATTTCGAGGGCTACATTAGAAATGTTTATACGGATGAGAAAGGGCAGGTGACGCTCACGCTCATTGATTGGCCGGCTGCTTTTTCTGCAGGTGAGCATCCATTTGTTTTCGCATTAGCGGATGGAAGCGGGTTTACCCTTCAACATTCCTTGTCCGTCGTACCGCGGCAATTAAAAGCAAGACAGACGGCGTATCAGTTTAATACATGGACGGACGACTGGTTTTCGGAGCGAATGGCACTGGAAGGCCTGGAAGATTGGCATGCCCGCAGCTGTTCGGAAGCTGACTCTTTCTCTTGCTTCAAGCTGGTTAGCGGTGCGCTGCCAGATGGTGTATCGCTTAATCCGCAAACAGGCGTCATTAGCGGCATGCCAAAAGCGAAAGGCATCTATGTTGCAGGGATCAGACTTCCCAATCGCGCCGAAGATACTGCTGACGTAACGTTCACGATTCGTGTCATGGATCCTCTTTCGCTGGATGCCGCCTACCGCAATTGGGATATTGCCGAGCGGGTAGGCGAACCGTTCAGTTATGCCCTGGATGAACAGGTGATGGGCGGTATCGGGCCGTTTACTTATGAGATTGTCGAGGGCGCTCTCCCTCCGGGAATCGTACTGGAAAAAGACGTAAGCAGGCAATCGACCGGCTTTTTGAGCGGCACGTTCTCTCAGGCTTACGAGGGCTCCGCGAAGGTAAGGATAACGGAATCAGGCTTGCCAACTGGAGGCAGTGGTGCCGTTACGGAGTCGCGATCAGTCGAGAAAACGTTGCGTTTTAACATTTACCCGCCTGAGCGATATGCGACATCGTTTAGCACCTTTGACAAGGTGTACGTATCTTCCGAAGCGAATTTATGGGTCAGCGGCTTGGATGGGATTCCGGTTGGCTCACCTGAAGGCGTGTTTGATCCTTATGGGAAAAACCAATATTACGAATTGATCCGGCTAGCAACCAATAATGCTGCGGAATTTCAACTTCAATATAGTGAGGGCGCGATGAACCTGGTAGATGACCTCGTGCTTTATTATTGGAATCCAGAAGAGAGCAGATGGAAGAAGTTTCATTCACAAGAGTTTAGCTATCCCGGTTATTCCAGGGTGCTAGCCGATGTGTCTGGCGAAGAGGAGCTGAAAGAGGCATGGCAGCGCAGTGAAGAACGATTTATGAATTTTTACGATTATGACCGTCTTTATATCGCGGTTGGCAAGCAGGCGGTGCCGACACCTGTAATCGAATCCGTTTCTCACTATTTCTCTGATGAGAAAGGCTTCGAGGAGATCAGTATTGAAGGACGTTATTTTACAGAACACCCAACGGTTTATGTGGGCGGCCGTGAAGCTTTGGAACAGTATATTAGCTGCTCGAAGGGGTCTGGTGAAGACCCTGAAGTTCTATGTCTGAATGCTGTGCTCCCGCCAGGTTATGGAACGAAAGATATTGTAGTCATCGACAGGGGCGGCACAAGTAATTCGATGCCTTATACGTATGCTTCCTCTCACAAGTTTCCCGCATACGATCTGGAGCTTCGCATGAAGGTTCAGTCCAAGCAGGAGCTGGATGCGCTTGAATCGGGAAATCCGTACCCGGATATGCTGGACAATGCCCAGCTTATTACGGTTGAACTCATGAACGGAGAAGGAGAACGTCAAACGCTCGGCGATGTCCTGTTGAAAGGATCGCCAGCATGCGAGTCGCTGGACGCATCCGAACAGGATCAATGCTTCGATCCGAAGTTTACCCTCACGAATTGGAATCAAGGCGACTACTCTAATGAAAGTCTTCATTTGACTTGTTCGAAGCCGGGCAGCGGCCAATTTGGAGGCTGTGTCATTTATCGTTCAACAGATGGGAATCTCGCTATCAGCGGGACTTTGAATGAGGATGGCACGTTCCAGGCAATGATGAACCGCATAGTAGATTCATGTGCTACGTCGTCATGCGGAGGCGCTGAAATGGGAGATCCGGGCGAAAGTTACCCTGGCGGGGAAATTGATCTGACGATTTCAAATGAGGATGGTTATTACGGGCGCATAACGGGTAATGCGCCGAAACCGGAACGAAGAGAATATGCCGATGAAGCTTTAGATGTGACAGACATGCTGAAGATCACCACTACGTCGCTTTCTTCTATCGATTTGGACGATTCGCCAGAGTTGTATTCTGTGGCACTGGCGGCAACAGGAGGACGCGGTTCGGAGCATTACAAGTGGTACTGGGGCGGTGAATCGGATATCCCGCCAGGCATCGTGCTCGAGACAGAAAGCGGCGAATTGCGGGCAAGTGGACAACCGGACGATCCGCCATCCCCGACAATGAAGCCTGGTACCTATCTTGTTACGATCGTTGTGAGCGACGGCATTGTGAATGCGGCGCGTACCTTTACGTTAACGATTGCCGGATCGCCAGAGCAGGATGTTGTGCTGCAAGATCTTGTTGTGCATGGAGGCAATCCGGCTAACGCCTACCCGCTATCGGTACCGTTTGATGCTTACCAATCCAGCTATAGTCTTGACGTTATGCATGAGGAGCAGCAGCTGTATATCGTTCCGACATTAGGTGATTACACGTTGAATGGAACAGCGGTTATGGAGAGCGAATACGAGAAGATTACAGAAGTAAGGGTGAACGGTGCACTAGTGCCGCAGCTGACAGACGGATCGTATGCCGTTCACCCGCGTGACGGCTGGACGCATGTCAGTATATCCGCGCTGGTCAAAAATGGCGATCAGCTTGTAGCCGCGCGCGCTTATACTGTGCTTATTGCTCGCACCCCATCGACTGAGCTTGATCGGCTGTTGTATCAGGTCTCGGGATCTTCGGAGGTGACGGAGCTGCAAGTGCAGGGCAATGGATATAACTTGAATATAAGTGTCCCTTATGATGCAAAGCAGATTGTGGTCAGACCTTATCAGGCGGATCCGGTAGCAAGCCTGGAAATGGTAGTAGATGACGATATCGGGAATGGCAGGATATTAACTAGCGGGGCGATGACGACTCCGATTGAGTTGTCCGGCCAGCCAACGACAAAGCTGGACTTCACATTGTCGGCAACGGACCGGAACGGCGATCTCATGCAAAGCCGTTATACGGTAAACGTGAATCGGGTAATGTCAGATGACGCTTCGCTGCAGCAGTTGGCGTTTACGCCTGACTTGTTAACCGAGCATTTCACAGGTCAATCGACATTGCAAGGAGAGGTATTGCATGAACAAGACAAGGTTCAGCTCCTTGCCACAACAGCGCATGACGGGGCGACGATGCAAGTGCTCAGCAATGGACAGATAGTCCCGCCAGGTCCAGATAGAAGTTATTCCGTGCCGCTTCAAGTGGGCAGCAACACCGTACAGATAAATGTTACAGCGGAAAACGGAGTGGACACGAGTGCTTATACGGTCCAAATCGAACGCCTGGCATCCCGTAATTCAACGCTCGCTTCGTTGCAGGCAGATGCGGCAGAGTTTTTGTTCCGGTCAGAGCTATTTAGCTATGAAGCTAATGTTGCATATGATGTTGACCGTATGAATGTAACAGCGGCTGCGGCGGACAGTGGGGCCAGCTTGCAAGTATCGGTGAATGATAACATCATCGCTGCTTCCGCCGACGGTTCTTATTCGTTCTTATTGCGGCACGGGTTTAATATGGTGAAGCTTTGGGTTACAGCGGCAGACGGGGTTAGCCGGCAGTTGTATCGCTTGTCGGTGCTGCGGGATCATATAACGCCCGAAAATGCTAAAAATGCCGATAATGCCCAGCTGCAATCGATCGAGTTAAAAGAAGCAACGAGTTTAACTTCCATTGACTTGGATCGAATGTTCGCACCGGATGTATATGAATACTCAGCTTCAACGACTGATGCGGTTGTATTACGCGCAATTCCGGCAGGCGATGGGGCCGCGGTTATGGTAACGATTGATGATCGCCTTGTTGCTGCAGATGACGAAGGTATATATTCGTTCGATGCAGAGATTGGTAATCATATCGTGGACGTTTACGTTGCCTCCGGAGACGAAACAAAATCGTCTCATTACCAGATCAAGCTGAAAAGATTAGACGAAACGGATAATGGAAATGATCCTGATCAAGATACCGATGAAGATACTGACCAGGGTTCCACTTCGGAAGCTATTGAGGAACTGGGCCAAGTGATTGGAAAATTCGGCGATGCATTCCATCTTGTATTAAGCGGAAGCTTCCCTCCTGGCAAATTGCCCGAAGATTTAACCGTTGATCTGGTGGATGTTCCTGCGGCTAATCCCGGGATGTGGCGTATAACGGCGGGATACGAAGCCATTGCTTTACCGGAATTGTCCGATCAAATGAACTATACGGCAATAGTGAAAATGAAATGGAATGCCGATGTGAAGCATTTGCCAAAAGGTTACGAGCCGAAATTGTTCATCTATGATCACCAAAAGCAGGAATGGGTCAGTCTCGGCGGTGAACTGCAGGATGGCTATATCGTGGCGTATTCTGATCAATTGGGAATATTCGCCGGATTTTTGGTTCCAGGGCATGATGCGGCTGCTCGCAAGAATTTCAATGATATCGATCAACACTGGGCGGCCGAATGGATTCGACTGGCATCGTCCTTGGGCCTGACCGATGGTTATCCGGATGGAAGCTTCAAACCCCAGCGTCAAGTCAATCGCTTGGAATTCATCGCAATGCTGCTGCGGCTAACGGGTGACCAACAGCGAGAAGAGCGAGAAGCAGATGAAACCGTGTTGCATGGGGAGCAATTATTTTCAGACTGGTCTGACATACCGGAGTGGGGAGCCGGCTATGCTGCTGAGGCCATTAGAACCGGTATTGTGCAAGGCTACCCGGATGGAACGTTCCGCCCGCTGGGCACGCTGACCCGGGTGGAAATGATGACGATGATAGACCGGGCGTTGAAATTGCCGAAGGCGGATCCTGTGCTGCTGGATGCATACCGTGACAAGGATGAAGTGCCGGTCTGGGGCGTTCCCGCCGTTGCCGCTTTGCTGCAAGCGAAATACGTTCAAGGCAGCGGTAATGGATATTTGCAGCCTTTGGCAACAACGACGCGAGCGGAAATAGTCAAAATATTGGTGGAAGCATATATCGATTCGTTCATACGTGGTTAGTTTAAAGGGAAGTTAGCCTTGCTTAGGGCTAGCCTCCCTTTTTTTAAAATATTAGAAAGTATAAGTTTTTGTAACCTTATATCTGTTCTTATACAAATGCAGCAAATACTACGATAAATGCACGAAAAATGAGCTCTTTTAAACCGCCAACAAGCTATTTCTGACATGCTAATGACAGATACGAAACGCAAAAAATGATGAAAAGTTGTAAAGAAGTTCATACTTATGAACAAACGGTGAACTTAGTATGATAGTTACAGCCCCACAAATTAAGCATAGATAAAGGTGAAGATGCACATGATTAACAAACCAAGAACAAAGTTCGGCCAATTTATCGACAAGATTGATGGAAGGGTTTTCCTGCTGATATCCTTGTTGCTCGGATTGCTGACGTGGCAGTTAGTTTCTATGACGAGTGCAGGTGCCGTTTTCGCTGGTCCTGTAGATACGTTTAATGCTTTTGTAAAAGAAATTTCCAATGGAAAATTGCTCGAGCATACTTATGTGAGCTTGTATCGCGTACTAGGCGGATTCATTCTTGCACTTATTATTGCGATTCCAGTAGCCTTTCTAATGGGCTGGTACAAGGTTTGCAGATTGCTGGTTGAGCCATGGATCCAATTTTTGAGAACGATTCCACCAATTGCGTACATCCCGCTTGTCATTGTTGCTCAGGGCGTTGGTGAAAGCGCTAAAATAACTGTTATTTTTATAGCTTCCTTTCTAGTAATGGTCGTTTCTATTTATCAAGGGGTACGTAATGTTGATGTTACATTAATTAAAGCTTCGCGAGTCCTTGGTGCTAAAGATAGCGATATATTTTTAAAAGTTATTATTCCGGCAGCATTTCCGTTTATATTAGTTGCACTTCGTTTGGGTTTAAGTGCGGCACTTACAACATTGATTGCGGCAGAGCTTACAGGCGCTCAAGTAGGTCTTGGTCAAATGATCCAAGAAGCGAGCTTGTATTTCCGAATGGAAATCGTTATTTTAGGTATCGTTGTAATCGGGGTTATCGGTTTTATTTTGGATAAAACATTATTGTTCTTAGAAAGGAAGTTGGCAGGATGGCAGGAAGTGCGGAGCGTATGATGAATAGTGAGCCGAAAGTTGTCGTCGATAAAGTCAGAAAAGTTTATCAGTCAAGCCGCGGTGAAGTAGTAGCCCTTAATGATACGAATTTAACGATTAATAATAATGAATTTATTTGTGTAGTAGGTCCTTCAGGCTGCGGCAAAACAACGCTTCTTAATATTCTTGGCGGATTGGACGAGCCTACCTCAGGCGAAATTAGAATAGATGGCAAGCCGATCAGCGGCCCAAGCGCGGAGCGAGGAATCGTATTCCAGCAGTACGCTTTGTTCCCGTGGTTAACGGTTAGACAGAATGTTGAGTTTGGCTTAAAGCTTAAGAAGGTTGGAAAAGGCGAACGCAAAGAAATTGCTGAAAAGTATATTGAATCCGTAGGTCTTAAAGACTTTGCGAATTCTTATCCGAAAGAGCTTTCTGGAGGTATGAAGCAGCGTGTTGCGATTGCTAGAGCTTATGCCGTAAATCCAAAGCTGCTGCTGCTTGATGAGCCGTTCGGTGCGCTGGATGCACAAACTCGTACGCAGCTGCAGGTTGAGCTTCTAAATACTTGGGAGCAAGAGCAAAAGACATGCTTCTTTATTACACATGACGTGGAGGAAGCGGTACTGCTTGCAAACCGCGTAGTTGTTATGAGTGCAAGACCAGGAAGAATTAAGACGATCATTGACATTGATCTTAAACATCCGCGGACACAAGAAACCCGTATGTCCAAAGAGTTTAACGATATAAAGAATGAAATTTGGAATCAGGTGTATGAAGAATACCTAGGTGCCAAAAAATAATCGAAAAGAGGGGATTGCTTTGAAAAAATGGGTCACGCTTATGTTAACAGTAGTTCTAGTATTTGCATTGGCAGCATGTGGGAAATCAAACAATAATACAAACACCCCAAGTAATTCATCCACGCCATCTGGTGAACAGCAAACACAAAAAGCAGATAAATTACGTATTGCTTATCACCCGAATATGGGCGGTTCATCAGCGATTATTACAGGTATTAAAAAAGGCTTCTTTAAAGATCAAAATCTTGATATTGAGCTTGTGAAATTTACTAGCGGACCAACTGAGATTGCAGCCATGGTTTCTGGAGACATTGATCTTGGCTATGTAGGTCACGGCGCGCATTTCCTTGCTGTACAAGGAAAAGTTAAAGTTCTTTCCCTGGACGTTCTAAGTAAAGCTGAAGAACTAATTGTTAGAAACGATACAGGCATTAAATCTGTTAAAGATTTGAAAGGCAAAACAGTTGCGACTCAGCTAGGCACTTCCGGCGATGTTGTACTTGATCTAGCTCTTAAAAGAGAAGGCATGACTCGTAACGATGTGAAGCTGATCAACATGGATATGGCAGGCGCAGTATCTGCATTTATCGCTAAAAAGGTTGATGCGGTTATCGTATGGGCTCCTTATTCTACAGAAGTTAAAAAGGCTGCAGGCAATGACAATGTTACGGTTCTTGCGGATAGTGCAAGCTTCAGTGATGAGTTTGTATTTCCTGCAAGCTGGGTTGCTACACCAGATTTCTTGAAGAAAAACGAGGACAAAACGGTTCGTTTCCTTAAAGCATTGCACCAAGCAATGGACTACAGAGTTGAGCACCTGGACGAGGTTGTTGATTATGTAGCGGAGCTTAATGACACGCCTAAAGATTCTGTACAGCAAGAAGTCGACACAGGCGTATGGTTAACGGGTAAAGAGGTTCAAGGATACTTTGCTGACGGTACGGCTAAAAAGTGGTATGAGCAGCAGCAGAAGCTATTCATTGACGGTGGCCAGCTTGATAAAGAAACACCAGTAGAAGACTATGTAACATTTGATCTAATGAAAAAAGTAGCGGAATAATTTCCCGACTTCAAAGAGCATGCTAGAATAGTAACGACAGATATTCTGTCGTTACTATTCCACTAGGGGCTAGAGAAAATGATCATATTTATTTTAGCGATCATGCTGATTACGGGAATCGTCCTAGTCTTAACTAGCATGAAATCGACATCGACCTGGCTTGCCGGCAGCTTTATTGGCAGCATGCTGCTCATCGTCGGTTTCATGTTTTATTTTGCTAAGAGCGGCGGGCTGCCGTATCGCATGGAAATTATTTTTTTTCTCCATACGGACATCCATCGTTATTTTCAATATTCCATGATTACAATCGATCAAATGAGCCGCTTGCTTTGCATAGGCCGCGCAGTCTTTTTGTTCTTCTCAGCCGGATTTGTGATCAACGTGAGCGATATTATTGGCCGTAATCAAAAACGTTACCTTTATGGTGCTGTTTTTGTATTTGCATTAATGAATTATTTGATCTATGAGCCGACTATTTATGCCGCTCTTACTGCCGGGGCATCTGATACGGTGCATACCTGGACTGCCGTTATTGTGCGCGGGTTGAATATTATGTACGTACTGGGTACGCTATATATATTGTTTAGACAGCTTAAGCGGATGAAGACGCCTTGGCTAAAAAACAATTTTATGATTGTACTTATAACAGTAGTGAATTTGCAAATTATTTTTATGCTGTTTGGCGTTTTTTCACCGTTGCAGGTAAGCCATGCAATTGCTGTTAACAATTCCTTTCTCGGAACGCTCTACTATGGGCATACATTGTCGCTAGTGCAATGGTACGTGATGATTGTTGTCAGCTTTTTGATGACGATTGTTGGCACGATGTCTTTGTGGAAATATAACAAGCTCATTGGACAAATCGGCAAGCCGGAAATGATGCTGGAGAAAAAAATACGGGAGAACAATATGGGCGTTCGTATTTTTACGCATGGCATCAAAAATCAGCTGCTGGCCCAGCGTGTGCTTATTCGCAATATGAAAAAGAAAAGCATGGAAGAGAATGAAGAAACTGCTGCGCAGGAAATAATAAGCGGGCAATTGGAGCAGCTCGCTCAAAGCAATGAGCAGATTTTGCAGCGGATGGATGAGCTGTACAGCGCGTTCAAATCGAACCGGATGCAGCTAAAGCCTACGCCGTTGCGCGTTATTTATGATGATGTGCTTAAAAAGCTTGAGGAAAGCCAGCGAAAGCTGCTGAAGACGAATGAGTTTGAGGATCAGTTTTTGCTTGCTGACCGCCCTTATATTGTTCAGACAATATGCAATTTGCTAAGCAATGCCTTCGATGCAGTTGCAGACAATGAGGCTAATGGGCGTAAGCAGATCGTCAGCTTCGATGCTTATCAGGCAGGGGACAGAATTGTATTGCAGATTAAAGATAACGGAGTAGGTATAGAAAAAGGGCAGAGGAATCGTATATTCGAGCCTTTCTATACACGCAAAAATTCCAATACGAATTGGGGAATTGGTTTATCTTATGTCCAGCAAACCGTCAAAGCACATTTTGGTTTTGTACGCTTTGAAAGCAAACTAGGGGAGGGTACGACATTTTATGTTTACTTACCCATCTACAGGCCAAACAGCTAGGCAAGAGGAGAATATAAGGGTTATAATTGCTGAGGATAATGAAATTTTGCGGCAGGATTTCTCTGAGATGATTGAAGATTGTCCGCATATGAGTCTTGTGGGGGCTGCTTCATCCGGCGCAGAGGCTGTAGAGCTGGCATCGCAGTCCGATGCAGACATTATACTCATGGATATTGAGATGGAATCCCATCAGGACGGGATAGAAGCAGCAAGCCGTTTATCTGCTTTAAAGCCGCAGACCGGCATCATTTTTTTGACCGTGCATGAAGATGATGAAACGATCTATAAGGCCTATACGCTCAATAATGCTAGAGATTATTTAGTCAAATCTGCTGAGCATTCCGAAATATTGCGCAGCATAGAGGATGCTTTCGAAGAACAAACAAAAGGCTCCTCCTCCATGGCTTCCAAGCTGCAAACCGAATTTTCTCGTCTGAAGCAAACCGAAAGCAGCTTATTATTTTTTATGACGATATTATCACAGCTTACGCAGGCGGAGCGGGAAATTATTAAGCTATTGCTTGAAAGCTATAAAGTAGACGAAATCGCGCGGATGCGCATGGTGGAGCCTGTTACCATCAAGTCGCAAATTAATACTTTACTTAAGAAATTCAATATGAAACGCACACGGGAAATTGTTAATTTAATTCGCAAATTAAATATAACCTTTCTATTTGAGATTGGTTAACTATAATAACTATTCGGGGTGACTAACATTGAGTACGAATCGCAGACCCAATATTTTATTTATTATGTCAGATGACCATGCTTCACACGCTATGAGCTGCTATGGCAGCCGTATTAACCAAACACCGCAGCTGGACCGCATTGCAGACGAAGGTATTTTATTTGATAACTGCTTCTGCACCAACTCTATTTGCTCGCCGAGCAGAGCTGCTATTTTAACAGGTAAATATAATCATCTTAATGGCGTTAAATCGATTGAAGATGAGCTGGACGGCCGTCAAATGACCTTCCCAAAGCTGCTTCAAGCTGATGGGTACCAAACGGCTATGATCGGCAAATGGCATTTGGGCCATAGCGGCAACGCAGACCCAACTGGCTTCGATTTTTGGACCGTCGTGCCAGGCCAAGGCGAATACCATGATCCTCATTTCTATGAAATGGGCGAGCTGAAGCAATTCAAAGGCTATGCGACAGAGCTCATTACCGACTTCTCGATCGACTGGCTGGAAAAACGCGACAAGGATCGCCCATTCCTGCTTATGTGCCATCATAAAGCGCCGCATCGTCCATGGCAGCCGGCTGAAAAATACGCTAATCTTTATGATGATATTGATATTCCAGAGCCGGAAACCTTCTATGATGATTATGCAACACGCTCTGATGCAGCAAAAGAAGCAAAAATGCGTATCGAATCCGACATGAACGATCTAGTCGATCTGAAAGCAACGCCGCCGGAAGGCCTGACGCCGCTTGAAGAGAAAAAGTGGAGATACCAGCGCTATATCAAGGATTATTTGAGATGCGTGGCGTCCATTGACGAATCAATTGGCAACTTGCTTGATTATTTGGACAAAGAAGGCATTGCGGAAGATACAATCGTTGTATATACATCTGACCAAGGCTTCTTCCTGGGCGATCATGGCTGGTATGACAAGCGCCTTATGTATGAGGAGTCCCTGCGCATGCCGTTTATCGTTCGTTATCCGCGTGCGATCAAGGCAGGCTCGCGTACAGACGCGATGGCGCTGAATGTTGATTTCCCTGCGACATTTTTGGATTACGCGGGCGTTCCTGTTCCTGAAGAAATGCAAGGCTACAGCCTGCGTTCGATTTGGGAAGGGCAGACGCCTGAGGGCTGGCGCACATCGATGTACTATCGCTACTGGATGCATCTGGACGAGCATCATAATGTATATTCTCATTATGGCATTCGCACAGAGCGCTACAAGCTTATCTACTATTATGGCGAAGCGCTTGGCACATCCGGCTCCATCGACGAAAACCGCCCGCCAGAGTGGGAGCTTTACGACCTTGAGAAAGATCCGTATGAGCTGAACAACGTGTATCATAATGAGGAATACGCGGATATTACGCGTGAGCTGAAGCAGGAGCTGCATCGTCTGCAGAAGGAAGTGCTGGACGAGCCTGTGGAGGAAATAGAGTAGGAAACGGTGGCTAATTGGGACCAACCAGCAAAGCAAACAGTGAACCAACTAGCAAAGTGAATAGTAACTAACCAGTAAAGCACACAGTGAACCAACTAGCAAAGCACACAGTGAACCAACCATTAAACCAACCGGCAAACCAACCAGTAGACCAACTAGTAAAGTAAATAGTAAAGCAAACAGTAGACCAACCAGCAAACCAAACAGTAGACCAACCAGTAAAGTAAATAGTAAAGCAAACAGTAGACCAACCAGTAAATCAAACATTAAACCAACCGGCAAACGCAAAATTGCTGGTTGGTTTTTTTGATATGGAGCGGCGCAGATTCTAACGAATCGTGGAAGCCTTATTTGGCCGAAAAAGCCACTTTTGAAAATCTAACGAATCTATACGTTCTTATGTGTGTCTAAAGGTGCCTAAAACAGTGTTTTGTTCACAGATAGCGCTGGCTGGATTCGTTACATTTTTAAAACACCCGTTTTTCGCAATAGAAACTAGCAGCTGTGCAGCATCTGCTAAGGTCCAGTAAACGATTTGCAAAACTGTAACGGATGTGAGAAGCGCTATTTATTCAAAAAAGGCAGTTTTGAATTTGTAACGGTTGCCATTAGCGCTATTTGCTATTTTTTTGCTTTATAAGCCTGATTTGAGGCAAATAAGCGCTGCTATAACCGTTAGAATTTTAAAAGCGGTTTTTTAGGCCAATTAGCGCCTGTGGTAACCGTTAAAGTGCAACAAACGATAGAACAAACTAGTGACAGTCTTTAAACGAAATTTCGAATACAAATGTTGCCCCATTCTTCGTTATAGTTGCCCACAATTAATCGACACCCTCCTTAGGTTCGTTACAGTTTTGTGTGTTCGTTCGAGTTGCTTCGGTATGATCGCGAATCGCGCAAATGAATAACAAACCGACTTCTACCTAATGAAGTCGGTTTTGTTTTTTTATCCTTCTCAAATCCAACTCCTTCTTAAAATGCCGCTTGACAGAAATTAACCGTTTGAACAATTCAAAACAGGAGGGGTTAGAAATGAGAAAAGCTTTAATTGTTTTATTTTCAAGCGTTTTTATAGTAGCCATGATTGGTTGTTCCTCAGGTAAGAAAGGCAGTTCGGGCGAATCTGACGGCAAGATTACTGAAATTACGATGATTTCTCAAGGGCAGTGGGAAAAGTCAGGCCTTCTGGATGTAATAGCGGGCTTTGAAAATAAGTATCCCGGCATTAAGGTGAAGGTGGAGAGCTATCCGTTCCGCCAATTGTTCGAAACGATTGAAGTAAAGCTGGGCTCCAAGTCAAAGGATTACGACGTCATTACGGTTGACGGACCTTTGGTAGCCAATTACACGGTTAAAGGTTATTTAGAGCCGTTAGAGTCATATATTTCTTCCAGCGAGTACAGCTCCAAATGGATCGAATCTTCCATCAACGCCGGTCAGTACGGAGGACAGCTGATGGCGGCTCCGATGAATACTTCATCACAGGTGCTTTATTACAATAAAGATATATTCGCAGAAAAGGGCGTTGAAACTCCCGAGTTTGACATTGAGAAGCGCTGGACATGGGAGCAGGTTGTCGAAGCGGCCAAGAAGCTTACTTACGATACGAACGGTGACGGCCAAAGCGATGTATTCGGCTTCAGCTTTGACCAGGTAAGCCGTGCTTATCAAACATTGGCCTTGTCGGAAAGCCTGGGTGCGAAAGTGATCGATGATAAAGGCATTTCGACTGCTGGACTGATTAACTCGGATTTGTCTGTCAAAGCGGCATCATTTTACTATGATATGTTCAATACTTGGAAGATCAGCCCGAGAGTGGCGCCCGATGTATCCAAAGAATATTTCTCATCCGGCAAAGTGGCCATGTTTGTAGGCGGAACGTGGAGCACCAAAGATTTTCTTGATGCGAAAATCAATTACGGCATTGCGCCGCATCCATATTTCGCGGGCGAGAAGGTTGCCACTCCAACGGGAAGCTGGCATCTGGGCATTAATAAATATTCGGAGAAGAAGGAAGCGGCAGCCAAGTTTATTGAATATTTTACGATCGGTGAAGGAGCGCGGATCTGGTTTGACGGCAATAAGGATCTGCCAGCGAATATCGATATATTGAAGCAGATTGAATCTGACGCGAAATTCGATGAGTTTCCTAACAACGTTTACCGCATCGCAACTTACGAAGCGCAAAATACGGCGGTTTCCCGGCCGCTGACACCGGGTTATCTGGATTGGGAGTCGCTGTATAATCAAGCCTTTGATGATATTAAAAACGGTACGGAACCAAAGAAAGCTTTGGACGAGGCAGCCGTTCAAATGGATAGACAACTCAAGAAATATGAAAGTGTAGTCAAATAGGCCGCACTATGAAAAGAATCATATACGCACCTTACTTGTTCTTGCTTCCGGCACTTTCCTTGCTGCTTATTTTTAAACTATACCCAATTGTGCTTGGATTCAAAAACAGTCTGTATACGCCGGAATTTATTGCAGGACAGCAATCCTTCGCGGGACTTGATAATTACAAGCACCTGTTTATGGACAGCGGCTTTTGGAATTCTGTAAACGTCACTTTGATCTTTAATGTGTTCATAAATCCGATTCAAATCGCGCTGGCATTTTTGCTCGCGCTGATGCTGAACGTCAAGCTGAAAGGGATCCATATATTTCGGAGCATCAATTTTGTTCCGATAGCTGTATCGCTTCCGATAGCCTGCATATTGTGGAGCATTATGCTCAGCCCGGAGCAGGGCGTTGTCAACTCTGCTTTAGTCGCCATGGGGCTGCAGCAGCAGCCGTTTCTGATCAGTAAAGATCAGGCGCTGTGGGTGATTATGGCGATTGCCACCTGGAAGGGTGTAGGCTATTGGGCTATCTTTTTGCTCGCCGGCTTGCAGGAGGTTCCGTCAAATTTATATGAAGCCGCCAGCATTGACGGCGCAGGAAAATGGCAGCAGTTCAAAAATGTAACGTTCCCACTTATGAAGCGTCCGCTTACGTTCGTTATTGTCGCGGATACGGTTGCTAATTTCCTGTTGTTTGCCCCTATGTATATATTGACTAAAGGCGGACCTGAGAACAGCACGAATGTGCTGATGAATGAAAGCTTCGCTAGCGCATTTGTTTATTCGGATTCAGGGAGAGCTTCGGCTATCGTCATACTGCTGCTGATTCTGATTTTGTGTATTATCGCCGTTCAATTCCGCATGTTCAGGTCTAAGGTTTAGGAGGGGATTTAGTTGTTCAAAAGGAATTATGCATCGAACACGGCGATGTACACCGTACAGGTTTTATCGGCATTCATAATTGTATTTCCATTGTTATTTGCGGTTGTTTCCTCACTGAGGCCGTTAAAGGATATTTTCAAATACGTGTCTCCCGTGACCTTGTATACATTTTTGCCCACTAATATTACCTTTGATGCTTATATCAGCTTGTTTACAGTCCGCAATTTCGACAAAGTTTTGTTCAATACCTTTTTCGTCGCTATGATGACGGTTCTATTTGGTATTATTTTCGGTTCGATGGCTGCCTTTGCGTTTGCCAAATTTCAATTTAAAGGAAAGACGCTGCTATTTGGCGTGGTGCTGCTTACTTTTATGATCCCGTTCGAAGTGATTGCGATTCCGCTGTACGGGCTTGTTACATCAATAGGCTGGATCGATACTTATTACGGATTGATTGTGCCTGCAGTGGCCAATGGGCTAGTTATCTTTTTGTATCGGCAGTTTTTTCTCGATTTGCCTGATTCCCTAATTGAATCGGCACGTCTGGACGGCGCCACCTGGTGGAAAATATACCGTTCCATCATTATGCCTTTATGCAAACCGGTTACGATCAGCGCAGGGCTGCTCTTGTTTATTTCACAGTGGGAATCTTTTATGTGGCCCCTAATTGCTACCCGTTCCAAAGAGTATAAAGTGATTCAAGTGGCGATGAGTGATTTCACAACCGAGCACTCCACTTTATGGAACGAGCTGTACGCGGTATCCGTCATCGCTGTTATTATTCCAGTGTTTTTGCTGCTTCCGCTGCAGCGTTACTTTGTGCAGGGCGTATCTAATACCGGTATTAAAGAATAATTAGACAACGGGACATTGGAAAAACGAAACCTTAAAACAGTTACAAACGTTATACGTTAATACAACTGTTGAAGCTTCTATAATTAAAGGAGGCGTTAAGGTGTCGGAATTGAATTTTGAACAAATGGCACAATTGAGAGAGCGCAAGCATGAGCTTACAAGAGCGGAGAGCAGGCGTGAAAATTTACTGAAACGAGTCCGAGAGCAAGAAGCCTTAATAGTAAAGCTTGAAGTTGAGCTTGAAATGGAGCAGGCGGATGTTGAGAAGCTGACAAGCATGTCGCTGACCAATTTGTTTCATACGATATTAAGAAGTAAAAACGAGCAGCTCGAGATGGAGCGTCAGCAGGTGCTGGCAGCAACGTTGAAGCTGCAAGAAGCTCAGCAAAGCCTCCAGGAGCTCAAGGAGGAATTGGTCGAAGTCGGTCATCTTCTTTACGAGCTTTCTAATGCACATGAAGCGTACAACCAACTGATGCTGAAAAAGGAAGCTGCGTTGCGGAATTCCCCGCATGCTGCACATGAGCTGGAAGAAATGGAAGATCAGATTTCGGATAAAAGCTTGCTGCTCAAAGAAATAGGAGAAGCTCTATCTGCTGGGAGAGGGGTTGTCTCGTCGCTAACGTATGCTTCAGAAAGCTTGGAAAAAGCAGAGAACTGGGGCAATTGGGATATGTGGGCGAACGGCGGGCTTATAAGTACTCATATTAAGCACGGCCATGTAGACGATGCCAGAACTTCTATTCATAATGCTAACCGCCAGCTGCGGCAATTTCAAAAAGAGCTGGCCGATCTGCAAAGATCAACAGATATTCAGATTGATATCAGCGGGACTCTCAAAATGGCTGATTACTGGTTTGATGGTTTAATTACAGACTGGATTGTGCAGGGACGCATCAAAAATGCCCAAGATCAGACATTGGACGGTCTTCACAAAGTAAGAATGGTAGTAAACGCCCTGGAAGCTGATTCCCGGAAAGCGGAAGGAGAGCTGGCTGCTTTAAAGGCAAAACGGATGGCTTGGATAGAGGACGCCAAGCAAGCATAGTTATTGATCTACTTTGAATGGTTTAGTATAAAAAGGGCTGTTTCCTTTTGTCATTGTTCAATGATGAAGGAGACGGCCCTTCTTTGCTTTTTTTATCTAAAAACTGTAACTATAGCCACAAAAGCATTCTTTATAAAAAGTTACAATTACAAGTGAATACAATGTATGGCATAATATTTGGTAGAATTTAAGAAGTGAGGGGAAAGGGAGTTAGATATATGAAACTGCTATACAGTAGATTACTAATTGCTGTTATGGTACTGACGTTAATTGGAAGTACGGCAGCGGGAGCTTCAGGAGCTTCGGCGTTACAAGGGGAGCAGTCGTCGAACGAAGAGGCACTGACAAGTGTCTCGGTGTTTGCTGGCAGCGGCGAATTTGATGATTGGGATGGAGCAGCATTAGAAGCTTCTTTTCGTATGCCGCAAGGAATAGCTGTATTGAAGGACGGTTCTGTGCTTGTGGCAGACAGCAGAAATCATCTTATACGGCAGGTTATGAATGGGCAGGTTTCTACTTATGCAGGTTTTGTGTTGGATAAGGATGCGAGTGGAGCCCCAGGCGGAGGCTGGCACGACGGAGCTAAGCAAACAGCTTTATTTAACGGTCCTTCGGGTATGGATACCGATACGAAAGGTAATGTTTATATCGCGGATGCAGAGAATAATTTGATTCGAAAAATTTCAAAAGACGGAGCAGTGTCAACAATTGCTGGAGACGGCATTCTTGGCAATAAAGACGGGGCAGGTACAGGGGCGAGATTTTACCAGCCTCAAGATGTTGCTGTTGCTGCAGACGGAACCTTATATGTTGCGGATACATTGAATCATTTGATCAGACGAATAACCCCGGATGGACAGGTCACCACGTTGAATGCTCCATCTGATCGCGTTGTCGAGGTTACAGCGGGCTATGCTGTTCTTGCAGGCGACTATGCCGACGGCAAATTGTCAGCATCCAAATTCAATGAGCCTACTAGTCTTGCAATAGACAAAAAAGGCAATTTGTATGTAAGCGATACAGGCAATCATGTTATACGGTATATAGATTTGACAGAGGGTACAGTTACAACGGCTGCAGGATTATCTAAAGGGGAGACTCCGAAGTATGCGAAGGAAGCTCTGTATGCTGGAGGCGGTTACGCAGACGGATCCAGCTTGGAGGCACGTTTTCATTCTCCTAGAGGTATTGCCATTACAGAAGAGCAAGGGCTGGTTATTGCCGACAGCTTGAACCACACGATTCGCTATCTTGTTGATGGCCAAGTAAGTACCATTGCTGGTGTGCCCACGCAATTTGGTCAAGTAGACGGGATTAACGGCCATAATCTGCTTCACTCCCCAACTGATGTAGCTGTTTTGCCAAATGGCGGCCTGCTCATTGCGGACAGCTATAATAATACCATTCGTGAGCTTGAATTTTATGAGCTTCCGAGCAATTTGCCGCAAAATAATCAGGTGAAGGTTGTGCTTGAGGATCAAGTCATTAGCTTCGACGCACAGCCTGAAATTGTGAAGGGACGCACGATGGTTCCTGTTAGAGCATTAAGCGAAAAGATGGGCTATGAGATTGGTTTCGATGATAACGAGCGTACTATTGAATTATCTAAGGGCGATGTGAAAATCAAGCTGCAGGTAGGAAGCCGTGTAATGACTACCCAATATACTGCAGCCAATGTGGAAGAGCAGCGAGAGATAGAGGCCGCGCCTTTTATAAAAAAAGGCCGCACCTATGTCCCGGTTAGATTTTTTAGTGAGGCATTTGGAGCAGATGTAAGCTGGGATCAGCATACGAGGACGGTTATTTTAAGACAAATAGCAGAAGCCGTTGAAAAGCTGCCAGCAGTGGATCGCCATTCGCGAGCAGCGAAGCTTGAACAGATTAAAGGCACGGTATGGGTAAGTCAAGCAGGCGGTTCAATGACCTATAGAGCTTATAATGGGATCACTCTGCATCATGGCGATCATATCGTTACTGAATTTAATTCAAGTGCGGTATTGAAAACGGTTGATCGCAAGGATGAAATTACGATTAGCGAAAACTCGGAGCTGTACATTTCTAATTTAAGCAATGCGTCACATTCAAAACACACAAGTTTTGTTTTATGGAGCGGAGGGGTTGGGGCTAGTGTGACCTCCCTGGTTAATGCTAATGATACATTTAAAATAATGACTCCAACAGGTGTGACCAATGTTCGCGGAACAAACTTCTATGTAGGCGTTGATCCTTTAACTGGGGCATCAACACTCTTAGTAAATAGCGGTCTTGTTCAAGCAGGCGGGAATGGAGCGGCTCAGATACCAAACCTAGTTTATCCTGGGCAGCAACTGAGCTTAATTCCAGAATTGGGTGCTGAACAGCTTCATGAGCCTTACATGACTGACCTGGCAGATTTCATTAATCAAGCTTCACCTGCTGTCATCGAAGCGATGTTGAAGGCGAAGCAGAAGATCGATCAAGAAAATGAGGAGTTGCTGGAGAGATGGAAGAACGAACTTTCTGGATCTAACCCTAGCGATAATCCGTTAGGTCTGTCTCAAGACGAGATTAATCAATATCAGCAAAATTTAAAAAACCTGCTCGCCAATATTGCAAAGCAGGCACTCGATCAACAGAATGTAGACCGAGACCGGTTACAGGATATTATAGATGAGGTTAATAAGAATTCAGATAATAAGATCGATTTGAATAATGTTTCACCGCTTCAATTATCCGAGCAGCAGAAGCAGCAGCGGGAAAAACAGAAGCAATTGGAAGAGCAACAAAAGAAGAAGCAGGAGGCGCAAAACAAGCAGCGTGAGCAGCAGCAACAACAAGCAGAACAGCATCTAGCTTCTATGATTGATAAAATAAAAGCAGAGAGAGAGAGGATTGAGCAGGAGAATAAAAAGCAGGCAGAAGAAGCCGCTAAGCGAGCAGAAGAAGCATTAAAGCAAAGTCTTTCGGATGCAGAAAAACAAAGATTTGAGCGGGGGAAACAAGCATTGGAGCAGGAAAAACGGCAGCAGGAGGAAGCTCAGCAGCCAAAGACGCCAGTACCGTCGACACCATCGCCAATGACACCGACCAACAGGGCTCCTCAGGTCGTTGAGCCTATAGCCGACCGGATGATGAACACTCAAGAGCCTCTCGAATTCAATGTAAGGTACATTTTTGATGATCCAGACGGCGATGCGTTAACATTTACAGCTACTTCGTCCAGTAACGCTATTGCAACGGTTGAAGT
This sequence comes from Paenibacillus sp. IITD108, assembly GCF_036541265.1. Classification (NCBI taxonomy): domain Bacteria; kingdom Bacillati; phylum Bacillota; class Bacilli; order Caryophanales; family Paenibacillaceae; genus Paenibacillus; species Paenibacillus sp. IITD108. Next base: position 36,709 of record NZ_JAZHCT010000038.1, read on the forward strand.
AGAAGGGAATTTAATGATCATTAACCCGCATGATATCGGTTCTACGACCATTACAGTTAAGGCGGCTGATGGTAAAGGCGGAATGGCAGAAACCTCCTTTCTTGTTGGATTTTATAATAAAATAACTGACTTAAGGGCTGAAACACTAATGGATTCCATCCATCTGTTTTGGAATGCGCTAGAAGGCTATGAGGAAGAAAGCTTGACTTACGACGTTTATTTGATTGGCGAGGGCAAGCCTTACGAATCAACTAAAGAAAATGGTATAACGCTATATGAGCTCAAGCCCAATACGGAATATATGTTACGTGTAGTTGCTGTTAATCATGATGGAGAGATGGTGGCATTTGGACACTATCTAGCCACGACATCTCCTATTATTCAATATGTAGAGGAGACTGCCAACAGTATTACTATAGCTTGGAATTATTATGAGGGGAAGCGTATCGAGCTTTATTTGGATGATGAACAAATTGATCCGGACACGATTGCTAATTTATCAGATTATCGGTACACGTTCACAGACTTGAGAGCCAACACCAATTATAATATTCGAATAGAAATCTGGGATGACCAGTTATTATGGGCGGAAGAAGAAATTTCAGTAAAAACGGCAGAGCAACCAGGACCTTTTGATATTTCTACTGACAGTGTCGATATTATTAAGGGTGGTGAGTACGCTGTTAAGCTTTATGCGGATCAGAATACTGGCAACAGAAGCTGGGCGGAATCAGGACTGGTTGATGGGGATCAAATTGTGATAGAAACGATGGGGGATGAGCCGCAATCGATGATCTACACGCTGCAGGACGGCGAAATGGTTGAATTGACCGGGGAGAATGATATCGTCATTATCTTGAACAATACTGACAATGGTGTTTGGTTCTCGACGCATTATGAAGCGTTTATAAATGCTTTAACCGTTGGTGAAGCAGTAAATATCCGCTTAACTATTGTATCTGGCGGCCAGACCTCGCCGGGTATTTCAAAGGAAGTAGTGTCCACGGAGCTTTAAACTGCATCGAGAGCTAAAGATGACTATGCGCTTTTGTGATTGTCTAGCGTATGGAATAGTTAAACCAAACAGGAGAGTCCGCAACAGTGGGCTCTCCTTATTTATATACGATTGTTCTGCCGATAAACGGACGGCGGCATTCCGATTTTGGCGGAGAAGGCACGGCTGAAATAAAAGCCGTTGTCATAGCCGCAGCGCCGCGCTATATCATCGAGGGTAAAGTCGGTTTCGACCAATAGGATGCGGGCTTGGTTAAGCCGGAGGCCCGACACATATTCAGCAGGTGTGACCGCATATTGTTCTCGAAAGCGTCTGGTGAACTGCACAGGGCTGAGACCTAGCTCTCTTGCCAATTCCCTAAGTAAAAACGGCCTGTATGCCCGTTCCAGCATGATTTGCTCAGCCTTTCTCATCAGCGGATCATTCTTTTTTTGCTTGCCTGCTATCAGGCTTTCCTGCTCCCAGCCAAGCACCTTCCACATATCCTGCAGCAAATATTGCTTACGGCTAATATACGGCTCTTCATGCTGATCCCAAAAACGGCGCAAATGGTCAAAGGTTGAATTGAGCCGCTGTTGGTCCAGCGGTTTTATTTTGCCAATCGGCCAATGAACAGGATGAGCTTCCACCGCAGAAGAAGTATCTTCTTCCTGCAGCATCAAAGAAAAATTAAAAGCAAAAAAGGTTAACGGACGCAGGATAGAGCGTTTGAATACGGTATTAGGCGGACAAAAAACAAGCTCGCCGCGCTCCGCTACGCCGCTTTCTTGTCCAATCTGATAGGCAAAGGCGCCTTTTTCCACCGCGAATAAGATCCACTTGTGATAGACATCCTCAGCTAGCAAAAACTGCTCCTTTTGCCTCCAGTAATAAACATTTACCAAAACCGGCAGCTGCCCCTCCAGCCATTGTGCGCTCATTGTCAATCACTCCGTTCCAGTGTGAAATAAAGTATAAATGTATGATAGCTTATTGAATGTAAAAAGAAAACCTTATCCCTTATGATGAAATTACGTATAAATAAGTAATAAGGGGCTGGCGATATGAGACAGGAAACGATTGAAACGGATATAACGGTTGTGGGCGGAGGTCTGTCAGGCGTTTGCGCGGCAATTGCGGCTGCCAGACTGGGGAGCACAGTTAGCCTGGTCCAAAACAGACCTGTACTAGGAGGGAATTCAAGCAGTGAGGTACGTGTCTGGGTAAGCGGCGCGTCCGCGACAGGCACGCACCGCTATGCTCGGGAAACGGGCATTATGGGCGAGCTGTTTTTGGAAAATCAGTACCGCAACCCGGAAGGAAATGCGTATTACTGGGATTTGGTTATGCTGGAAGCGGTGCTTGCCGAACCGAATATCCAGCTGTTTCTTAATACGGATGTGCATGAGGTCGAAGCAGAAGGAGAGGAAGAGGAGCGCATCATTCGTTCAGTAACCGGCTGGATGCAAGGCTCTGAACGAAGGATTCTGTTTAAGAGCGGCGTGTATCTGGATTGCACCGGGGATGGGCTGGTCGGATTTTTGGCTGGCGCAAGCTTCCGGATCGGACGTGAGGCAAGGGATATGTACAATGAGGAGTGGGCGCCTGAGCTAGCAGATGATATTACACTCGGCAGCACGCTGCTCTTTTATACGAAGGATGTCGGCCACCCTGTAAAATATGTGCCCCCGTTTTTTGCCAAGGATATTACAAAAACGACAATCCCGGAGCGCCGTATTATCAAATCGGGCGATTCCGGGTGTCATTACTGGTGGATTGAATGGGGCGGCGAATTGGATACGGTGCATGAAAACGAGCGTATCCGCGATGAGCTGTGGGCGGTTATTTACGGCATCTGGGATTATATTAAAAATTCGGGCAAGTTTGACGCAGATCATTTGACGCTGGAATGGGTCGGTTCGATTCCGGGCAAGCGGGAATACCGCAGGTTGATGGGCGACTATGTGTTGACGCAAAATGACATTAAAGCCCAGGTGCCATTTGAGGATCGTGTCACCTTTGGCGGATGGTCGATTGATTTGCACCCGCCGCAAGGTATGTATGCAGTAGAAAGCGGCTCAAAGCATATGTATTCGGACGGTATTTACCATATTCCGTATCGGTCTCTTTATTCCGCTAATGTTTCCAATATGCTGATGGCAGGCCGCAATATTAGCGCATCGCATGTGGCATTCGGCACTACAAGAGTAATGGCCACTTGCGCCACGATGGGCGAAGCGGCAGGGACAGCCGCCGCATTGTGTGCTCGGAAAGGTACAACTCCGCGAGGTATTTATGAAAGCCATATGGCTGAGCTGCAGCAAATTTTGCTGCGGCAGGATGCTTCCGTCATTGGTCTTGTGAATAAGGATGAGCAGGATTTGGCGAAAACTGCAGCTATAAAAGCTTCCAGCGAGCTGAAGATGATTGCGATTGAGGAAGCAGCAGAAGCATTGCCGCTTGATACGGACAAAGCGTTTTTATTTCCAGTGTCGCCGAGCTTTTCCGGGTTGGAGCTGCTTGTATCTAGTCTGGAAGCGACGACAATCGAGGTGGAGCTGTGGGCTACTGGCCGGGGAGAGAACTATGTGCCGAAGCATAGAATTGCACAAACAGCGGCGACAGTGCCACAGGGCGATCAGCAATGGATAACAGTCTCCTTGTCCTGGCAGCCGGATGAAGCCTGCAACGCTTTTGTTATTGTGCGCAAGCAACCGGCCGTATCCTTGCATCTGTCTCATATACCGCTGGCAGGCGTGTTGTCTTTCGAGCGCACCGATACGCCTGCTGAGGATCCGCGGCTTGGCGATATACAGCTGGTCCAGCCTGTGGCAGCATGGAGCATGAGGAGAATCAATCGCAAGCCAATCTGCTTCCGCGTACAGGGCGAATCGGACGCTTATTTGGCTGGACGGGTCATTGATGGCTATAACCGGCCTTTTGCGGGACCGCATATGTGGGTGTCCGAGCGGGTCAAGGAGGGCCGCCATGAGTGGCTGCAGTTGAATTGGTCCAAGCCAGTCGACATAAACGAGCTGCAACTGATTTGGAATGATGATGTTAACGAATATTTGAACAATTTGCATTTTATTCGTACGTCATTCGATATTATGCCAGAGCTTGCAGCGGACTATCGGATTGAGGCTTTGACAGACGGCAAATGGCAAACGGTGGATGAGGTGAGCAGCAATCGCAGGCGCATGCAAAGGCATCATATGCAGATGACTCAAATAAACGCGCTGCGCATTGTCGTCGAACGCACCAATGGCTGCGACCGGGCAGAATTGATTGAGGTACGCGCATACAGCTAGGTATAGAAATAGCACTAGCGCTGCTTTAAAGACTGTCGATTAATTGTGGGCAACGATCGTAAGCAATGAGAAAAGGGGGACGGAGAGCAAGAATGGGAATGGAGAAGCGGTAGCGTCCGCCTTTGTAGGCCAATTTTATCCTTTACAGGGTTATTATTTATTCAGAAAAAATTGGACTACAACAGCGGTCGAATCCCAATCTTGATCGCAGTGGCACCCCTTTCTATTGCTTGTTGCAACTATCCACAATTAATCGACAGTCTCCGTTAAAACATTAGTGCAGCGCTAGTGCGTTTAATTCTTGTGTTGACGGCTCCATTGGATCGGCCATTTATTCGGTTGGTACAGCTTGTCCCTTGTCAAAATAATATCGTCGGTAATTATTGATGTGGCCGAAATAATATCGAGATACTTTTATAATACGCTTCAAGTTTAAATCCTTCTTATACCAAAGGGATTGAAGCGTTTTTTTCTGTTTATACAGCTTTTTAATTTCAGCGGATAACGCTGGATCAGTTACATATTTTCGCAATACGACTTTCGGTACATTTGACCAAAGGGCAGTTTGATCACTGTATACACAGTCAGCATCCTTGCCATAAACAGCATGATCGATCAGCGCAGTTATCATATTAAGCCCTGCTGCCCTGACAAAAAAACTGCTTCTGCCAAGCCGCGGGTTAATTTCGAACAGCATATATTTACCTGTTCTGCTGTCATACTTCATATCGATATTGGAAAAACCGACGTAACCAATCTCTTCGAGAAACGCCTTTACCTTTTTATAAATGCTCATATCGGAACGTGAAATAATCGCTGCATAGTTGCCGAGCGTTTTCGGCGCATACTCTTCGAGTACCGGCTGGCCAAGACACATCATTTTCACTTTCCCATTATCGTCAGAGTAGCTGTTGATGACACGCATTGAGCTGTCCCCGCCAGGAATGAATTCTTGGATAATTAGCTTTCCTTTATAATCGGAGGTATTCATACTTCTGACCATTGCTAAATACTCATCCTTTTCATTAAAGAAAAACACCTTCTTTTTGCCTTCAAAATCACAATGCAAATACTCGTAGGCATTACTGTTTTCGGGCTTTACGACGATCGGAAATTGAAAGCTCATTTGTTCCAGAGCGATTTCGCGTTCATGCGGCTCGCAAACGATCGTTTGCGGATAATCCAGCCCATGCTTTTCACATAGCTTGTAAAATTTATCCTTCGTATCTAGCGTATCGAGCAAGCTCTCGGAAATAAAATGATTGCTGATAAGTCCTTTAAATTTGCTATAATGCCGCGACAGCATGCCGGCATAATAATCTGAGCAAGGAATGACGACTATTTTTCTGTCAGGTGTGGAATGTTTCTCCAATACGGACAGCAAGGCTCCCGGGAATACATCTTCATGGTCAAATCGGTCGATTTGAATCAGATCAAACAAATGGCTATTCATAGTTGGGATTAACAGCCGAGTGCATAGCAGCAGCGGCTTTATCTGGTAAGCTTCATGGATGAGTCTTACGTTTCCATATGCATTTTCATCGCTTCCAAGTATAATTGGCAAAAAATCGTAACGGTTCATGTTTTCTCCTTGTTCCACCTGTTCTACATTCATTGCTCTTATTATATCAAAATTTTTGATGTCGCCATACTTTCACCCTGTTCGCTAGCGTAGCGAAATGTGAAAATAACATCAAGAGATCACGCGAGAAACATAAGCGGGCTCTTATCTTTCGGCTATTGCTCACCTTCCTTCTTATTCCCTGACTTGGTATTAGGGAGCAGCTTTCCGAGAGAGAACAGACAACGGATCGTCAGGCTATCGTTTTTCTTCCTTCTAAAAACTCCAGGATTTAGAGAGTGGCTTTCCTGGCGTTCCTGTTGATTGAAAGGGGTATTATATGATGAAAAATGACATTTACTTGCGCAGAAGCCGAAAAGTAATCGTAATGCAGGAGCAGCATACACTTCCTGATACATATTTGGCGACCGCTCTTAAAAATATTTCTGCTCTTGGTTTTACTTTTTCACCTGCACTATTGGCAGCACTTCGCACCTTGTCTATTTTTTCTTTTGTGAAGTGGCATAAAAAGCTGACAAAAAGCTTGAAAAAGCTAGTTGGCGCCCATGTGCAATATTGTCCGATGTATCCTAACTTTCCTCAGCAAGTGATGGAAGCTAGTGGGGCTGAGCTTTATTTGGAAGCCCTTTTTCATTATTTGACCGAAGAATTGCCAGCCCTAACGCCAGATAAGCGTGAATCGCTAGTTGATCAAATAGAGCTGAAAGTTATCGAACTGGGGGATGAAGATGATTTCCGGCAAATGATGCGTAAGCTTATTGAAGCTAATACTTCCATTTCGGAAACGGATAAAGCAGATCTTGCTTGGACAATTGAGCATGAGGAGCAGGTGGAGAAGCTGTTGCCCGCTGTTATTCCGCAAAAAGAACAGATTGGCTTTGTTGCAGCGGCTTTGCTCCGCTGTGGAAAGACAGATGCCGCTCTAATACGCCCGTATTTTAAAACGGCGACAGACGTTCTGCGCCTTGCTGTCGCATTATCCGACGGCGATGTTAGTCTTGCAGCGAGCACGCCTTTTCGAAAGTTTAAACGAGCAGAGCGCAGATTGCTGCTAGAATTGCTGGAGCAATGCTCTGATATTACTGAGGATATGCTGCGATATCGCGAGCGCTGGATTCGTCTAGGCGAAATTTTGCATCCATCGGAATACAAACAACGTTTTGCCAGCTGTCATACAGCCTTTGACGTTCTTCGCAACAACAAGCCTTTTGAGACATTCAATCGAAATATTGAGGAAGCTTTGCGATATTTTGATACGGACCGTGCTGTAGAACATTTGCTTGAGCGGCCTGGCGAGTTCGCTCGCCGTCTTGATCATTTGCTGCGACTGGAAGGCAACGACTCATTGTGGATCGCTTCGTTTTTTGCTTCCGTAGCTGATCGCGTGGCTACACCTGTTCTTTTGCAAGTAATGGCACATTTCAAGCATCGTCAGCAAGCAAATGAGCTGCGCTTGTTTTTCCCCAAGGGCAATGTGGCCAAAGCATTTGCGCTGCCCGATTCTCGTTTTCCTATTCCATCAGACGCCTGTGAGTCGGTCGTAAATATATGCGAGAACATCCTGCTTGTGCGATTTGCTAAGCAGCCAGATATGGGCAAGGTTTTCATTGACGAGCGATTGCAGCACTATATGGTGCCCTTCTCGCAGCGCTCTGCCAGCAAAGCTTTGCGTACTTTAGTGCGTGGCAGCAAGCTGTCGATGCCTGCAGGCGATACCATTCGATTTTTCTTATGGTGGAAAGAAGGAAAGGTTGACGGGAAAGAAACAGGACGTACAGATATCGACTTGTCCGCGGCGCTGTACGACGAAAAGTGGAATTACATGGAGCATATTTCGTATACAAATTTAAAATCAGAGAAATATGTAGCTATGCATAGCGGTGATATTGTTGCTGCTCCGAAAGGGGCATGCGAATTTATCGATTTATATATTCCATCAATCGTTGCCTACGGCGGACGGTATGTAGTTACTACGCTTCATTCATTTACAGGACAGATATATTGCGATTTGCCAGAATGCTTTGCTGGCTGGATGATGCGTCAACATCCGCATTCGGGAGAAGTATTCGAACCGGCAGCTGTGGTCGATCGGATTGACCTGGCATCCAACACTCAAATATCAATTCCTGTTGTGCTGGACTTGAAGGAACGTTCAGTAATATGGTGTGACCTTGCTTTGACTCGCAACCCAAACTATTACAACAATATTGAGAGCCATCAAACAGGGGTAATTGCCATGGGCAAGGCAATGACTGCGATGGCTAAACCGAATTTATATGATTTGTTCCGTTTGCACGCTTTGGCGCGCGGCGAGCTTGTGGAGCGGGCGGAGGAAGCTCAGACTGTATTTTCACCAAAGCATGGAATAACTCCATTTGATGTGGAGGCAATCATGGCGTCGTTTCTTGCTTCTTAGGAAGCGGGGAACGGCGTTTTTGAATTATAACAATTTATAAACAACTTTCGCAGAGCAACAGTCGGAATAAATGCATGATACAACATAATTGCCTAACGGTTGCCATAGAGGCTATTTCGATTATTTTAGCTCATTTGAAAATGTAACGGTTGTCACGAGCACTATTGTACCCTTTCTCGATCAAAATCAATACTTTTAGAGAAATTAAGCGCCACAGCAACCGTTAGAAAATTTAAACCATCATTTTTGCATGAATAGCGTTTGTGGCAACCCTTAGAAGTTCATCATTGCTCAGTATACTCTGCGACGAAGTAAGTTAACCGGTCTCCAGTAATGGATCGCCGGTTTCACCCGTTACTTCAAGGCTTACCTGCTAAATTTAAACCGCGAAAGTTGAGTTATAATTTTTCAAAGGGCAGCAGAGCCGTTTATCCTTGATATAGGAAAGTATATGTTTTCATCTTATACATGAACCTATATTTCACCGAGAAACGGCACATCCGTAGCCAAGGACGTGCAGCGGTTCTTCTTGTATCGAAAAATGGTCTCTACTGATAAAATGGTGTAAAAAGAACGTTCAGAGGTGATAGCTTGATAGATAAAATCAAGAATGCCTTATTTTTTATAATGATTGCAGCCTGGGGATCGATAAGAAAAAAGCATATCGGCTTTATGTACAATACGACTGCCTATCCCTACAAAAAGAAATGGGCAACAAGAAAATTAAAAACACTAATTATAGTTGGCTTAGGACTGTTACTAATGGGGTTGGCAGTGTGGATTGTCTTTCTTTTGAGCAAATGATAATTGGCTGGGGGATATGAATGATGCGTATAAAAGTTAGGCTCGCCTATATTGTAGCGACTTGCTTTATTCTCGTTGCCGGGCTAAGTACTAGAATATTTTCAAAGTCTTTGCCCCATTTTGTAGTGGAGCATTTTGGAGATGCGTTATGGGCTGCTATGATTTATTGCGTTATTCGCGTTATCCTTATAAAAAAGTCTATTGAATGGTCCCTGCTGCTGAGCATAATGTTTTGTATAGTTATAGAGGTTAGCCAGTTGTATCAAGCTGATTGGATCAATGCGATCAGGGGCAACGTTCTTGGTGGATTAATTTTAGGCAAAGGTTTTTTATACATAGATTTAGTAAGGTATGCTATTGGGATTTTGGTCATGTACCTAGTGGATAAAGGGATTTATCTTATGAGAAACGGCAGTTTGCGGTAGAGGTAAGATGGGCCAGTAACAAGAGTTAAATAACAAAGTGAATTAATTCACAAAGTAGTCACTTTCTCGGCATAACTATGTGATTTAAATCACAATATAGAGTTTGTGCAGATTTTATAATTAAGACATCAAATACAACAAAGCCAAAACATCAAGACATAACATGAGGATGGTGATTCCGATGAATAGACGACAATCCCAAGTATCGGAGCAGCAGAAGCTGATCTAAACGGAATGTATTCATAAATGAGAATGAATAATAAGGAGTGAGTAACATGTTAAAATTTTGGAGAGAAAATAAAATAGCGGGCCTTCTAGTCACAATCGTCCGCTTCGTCGCTGGATATGCTTGGTTAACAGCTGGATGGCATAAAATCACTGGAGGATTTGACGCTACTGGGTTCCTGACAGCAGCAGCAAATAACCCGGTAATGGATAAAGCAACTGGCGAGGCCGTTTACCCAACCTTTACCGCTTTTCTAGAACATGTTGCATTACCAAACGCCAAGATTATCAACATTGCTATCCCTTGGGGTGAATTTCTAGTAGGACTTGGACTCATCCTTGGCACACTTACCGTCACAGCCGCTTTCTTCGGAGTCTTAATGAACTTCATGTTCATGTTCGCCGGCACTGTAAGCACGAACCCTTGGCTGCTTCTTCTAGGCTTCATCGTTATCTTGGCAGGCGCTAACGCTGGCCGCTTCGGACTTGACCGTTATGTTCTACCGTGGATGCACAAAGGCTTGGATCACCTCTTCCACAATAAAAAGAACAATCATCCAACCAATGATGCAGGCTTGCTGCTCAAATAGTTTCCCTATAAATCATTAGTCATAAGTCATAAGTCAATTACTAAAAAGCCAACCTTATCGGGTTGGCTTTTTAGATTTCGTTGAAGATATAATATCGATAAATTAAAAAATTATGTCACAAAATAGCTCTTTGATCTGTTATAAGGGTACAGTCGACTGATAAATAAAAGGAGGTGAGCTTATGGAGGAAATAGACATTGGAAAAAGGTTTGTTAATGGCGGAGAAGATGAACTGGAAGAGATAATCAATCTCTATGGTGAAAAACTCCTTCGTTATGCAACGGCGATTCAATGTGATTATCATGAAGCAGAAAATATTGTACAAGAAGTCTTCCTTTCAGCTTATCAAAATCGGAATATTTTTGATGGCAATAACCTATCTGCGTGGTTGTACAAAATTACATATAATCGCTGTTTAAATCAACTAAAAAAGCATAAGATCCTATATTTTCATGATATTCGTAGTGAAGTCGTTTTACCAGAAAAAGATAAAGGTTTGAGTGATGAGATGCTTCATGCGTTAAAGAAGCTTAAACCTATGGAACGCGCCTTGTTATATGGGCGGATTATGAATGGGCAGAGCTACGAGGAGCTATCTCAGCTTACAGGAAGTTCTCCAGCTGCATTGCGCAAACAATATCAACGGGCCAAAGATAAAATAGTTAAATATCTTAATATTGCATATGGTAGAAAGGAGTCTAACTATGGGCAAATTTAATATGGACGAAAAACATATACATGACATGTTCTCCCAAATTACGGTTGATTCAAGTAAACTTGCAGAACAGGTTAAAAGCCGATTGTATGAAGGTAGTGCTGACATGCCTGCTAGGCGCCGCAAACGGTGGACAAGGTCAACAATTGCAGCTATTGCGATATCGTTCGCATTGGTTACTAGTGCAACTGCTGCATCTTTAGGGAATTTTGATTGGTTTATAGAAAGGTTTAATCCTGATTTTGGTAAAATTGTTGAACCAGTAGGAGTCTATAGTGAGGACGAAGGAATTCGCATGGAGGTTATCGGTGCACAGAAATATGATAATAGGGCGATTATTTACCTATCTCTTCAGGATAGAACAGGTCAAAACCGATTGACGGAACAAACTGATTTTAGAGACGGATTTAATGTAAAAATGCGCTCACAAACAAAAGAGGGAGCCAAAAGTGGAGACGAAGTTTTATCAGCCAGCCTGTCATGGAAACAAAAAATGCTTTATTTTAATAAAGATACGAATACCATTTATTATGAGTTTAATGTAACGGCTGACCCCGACACACCATTAACAGATCCGTTGGAGCTTGGCAGTTTCCTTGTTTATTTTGACGAAAAAGCCTATATAGACGAACCCATTTCCGTATCCCTTACAGGAATTAATGATGTAGAAACGATTCCTATTGAAAAAGCACAGATTTTTGGGGGCAGTAATGTACCAAGTGACCTCAGTTCATTAACAGAGGCACTTATGCCAGGGGATTATGCTTCCATGCCCCATGGTGAAAAAGATCAATGGGTTTCAAATATCGGTATTATAGACGGAAAATTGCATGTGCAGATAGGAAACATGTTTAATAAAGAGTTTGGTCCTAGTGATGCCATGCTTTCTCTAAAGAGTCCAGACGGTAATTTAATCTCCAATGATTATAGTTTGGTATTTCTCAGTGATAAGAAAAATAACCTTCTTGATCCTAAAAATTACGATTATGGTGACGCTAAATATAAATATGAGGAATATGTATTTCCTGTAAGTGGCGAAAATCTTAGTAAATACACTCTTTATTATACGGGTTCCGTTTATTCTGGGGTTGAAGGCAGCTGGAATGTGGCGGCAAATTCAAGTGATACGACTGCCAATTTACGTACTTGGAAAAATGATATTTCAGTTGAAGGTCATCTTTTTGAATATATAACCCTCAGTCCTTTAGGATTACAAGTAATTGGTACCTATAAAGGTGAGAATTGCATGGTTAGTGATATGCTGCTTGAGATTGAAACAGTAGACGGTATTATCCCATTGGAAAGTGGTGGAGGAAGCCAAAACTCTGATAAACATACCTTCAATTCAAATTGGGATACGAAAGCACCTTTAGATATTTCCAAAGTTAAAGCAATAATTATTAATGGCACTCGAATACCGGTTAAATAACAAGATAATTAAAATAAAAATTTTAACACACTAGTTAATAAAAGCTCCATTTTGCTAAACAGGAAACCCTTGATCTTGGATGGATCAAGGGTATTTCATGTTGTGACCTTTACAATTAATATGCTTCTCGTCAAGAGAATGAATATTTAAGGCCGCCGGCTGTTTTTTTTGTTGTTTAGGAAATTATGCATCAGTTAAATA
>NZ_JAZHCT010000039.1:0-48202 GCF_036541265.1 Paenibacillus sp. IITD108
GGACACATCCCACCACCTAACCGCATCGAAGCCGCCCTTCAGGCTTAAGATAGTAGGACGTCGTGAATACAATAACGTTATGGGAAATTACTGAAAAAAATAAAAATCTAGAACTAAGGAGCAATAGATGAAGAAAAAAATTATCATAACATTATTTATAATACTTATCCTTTTATCTTTTATATATTTTCTTCTTTGCCTACAGGAAAAGAAGAATGTGAAAACTACATTAAATGGATTCTACGAGGATTTCATTGATGAAGAGTATGCGGATCTTTATAAATATTTTGATATAAAATACAGAAATGACTTGGATTTTACCGAAAAACAAGGTTCTATTGCAACATTTCTTATAAATTATCGACATTGGTATGGTGATATTAAAGGAATTCAATATAAGCCAATACTCTGGCTTGGTAAAAATAAGCGATATGTTTTCGTTGAAGTAGAATATGGACATGATAGTACTACGACAGAGACGGATAGGATTATACTTGAGAAAATAAATAAAGAATGGGTAATTACTCAATATATTTCAGGATCACCTATTAAATTGCCATGACCGCAGATAAATATTTTTGTAAGTCGTTCGTAGGAAGTCAGTAAAATCACATAACACCCCATCCACACATCGAGCTGGCGCTCTCGGTCTGCCGAGGAATTTCGAGGAGGAGGAATCAGCAGATACCCTCACCGACTAAGATAAGAGCTATCTAAGTCGGTGGGGTTCGCGAATGTGACGACGTTATCAGAAAGACCATAAGGGGTGAAAAATATGAAATTATTTAAACCTAGCACAACAATAAAATTTAATGAGTGCAATACTGAACCATCAATTATTACTCCGTTGGGTACAGTTAATCTATCGCTTTATTATGGTGATCTTGATATCTTGTTAGAGAAACCGAATTTTAATAAAGTACTTACATCCGGAGGACGGATATATGGATGGGAAGCTAGAAACATTATTGTTGAAACTGTAATTTCTAATCCACCAATTTATATTCCGGAAACGATGAAAATAGATAGTGCTGTAGGTATTCTAATAAGAATATTATGTGAAACAGATAACATTTCCCTGAGATTTTTAACGTATTGGTCACAAAGATGTTGGGAAGATGGGGGAAGTGATACAGGACAATACCTGGAAGCATCGACTTGGGATAAAGATTGTCGGCGTCTATCTATAGGAGCCGAGGACTCGGAATATATGGTTCAAAGAATGAATGGTAATAAGTTAATGCCTATAAGATTAAGAGATTCGTATGATTTAGTAATGAGTAATGAAGAAGGGTTAACAATAGAACTTCCGAGTATTAGAGTTAATGAATTATGCCAATTTCATGTATATATAGCGTGGAATTCTATTTCAAACAAATATGATGCTTCAACTTGGTATGCTGTAGATCAAAGTTCTGAACAAATACTTTCATTTGAAGCTTTACTATAGAAACTCATGGAAGAATGGTCCCTCTGATAACACCATATTCACGCATCGAACCATTCGAAGAGCTATCTAAGGGGAATGAACGTCGTGAATATCTGAACGTTAGACGAAATTAACAAGATTTAAAAACATAAGAAGGACGTAAGTAACAGGAACAATCGATCTTCTTTTTTTGGTATATCATGGTAGAATAGTAAAAGACAATTGAATCTTGGGTGGGCATAGTATCCCTTCGAGCATAAGCTTACGAAGTAAGTTTCCTTCGGAAACTTTGTAGGAGGTGATACTATGGAAGTAAAAGATGCAATAACGATTATGTTCCTATTTGGAATGTTTATCCTTGCACTTTTAACATACATCAGCGATAACAACAAGAAAAAGTAAGAACCCACCCCAAGGTTGACGCCAAAGGTGGGTTCTTATTCCTCTTTAGACTCTAGAAGGGATAAACCCATCCAAGCCAATTGTTCAGCCGAGTGTTTGCCGCACTCGGCTTCTTCTAAAATATGATAACACAACTGGAAAAAGAAGTGAACAGAAGAGTGTTGAGAAAATGAATTAAGGCAATATAAAAATAAACTTAAATTATAAAGACATGTAAAGGCATTAAGAATAATTGTGTGCTTTTACAAGAAGCGTTAACTTCGCCTAACACCATATTCACGCATCGGGCTTACGCTCTCGGTCCGGTAGAAGTTGTTGAACAAGTAAGCGGAATTAGCCGGACACATCCGACTTCGTCGGACGTCGTGAATATCTGAAAGTCAAAATTTCTACTGATGAAGGAGAAAATCAATGAGTAAAGCAAGGGAAGTTTTTCAATTCAAAATCACCTTAAAAGGCACAAAACCGCCAGTTTGGAGAAGAATACAAGTTCCTAAAACTTATTCGTTCTGGGACTTACATGTGGCAATTCAGGATGCAATGGGATGGACCGATACTCATTTACATGAGTTCTCTATCGTAAATCCAAAGAACGGGAAGAAAGTTTTTATTGGTATTCCCGACGAAGAATTTTCGAGCGGAACTCTTCAAGATTGGAGTAATAGGATATCAAGATTCTTTACATCAGAGAATAAGGTTGCTGCATATGTTTATGATTTTGGAGACTATTGGGAACACCGGATTGAATTTGAGGGAGTATTTCCGGGAGAAGACAAGAAAAATTATCCAACTTGCTTGGCAGGTAAGAAAGCACGACCACCTGAAGATTGTGGCGGGATCTATGGCTTTCGAGAAATTTTGGAGGGTAATCATCCAATGCAAGATGAATACGATTGGTTTGAACCAGATGATTTCGATTTTAAGAATGTAATTTTTTCTGATCCCAAAGCGAGATTCGATCAGAATTTTGAGTTGATTTAGCGAGCTCAAAGAGGTGTAGAAACTTCGTCTAACACCGTATTCACACGTCGAAGCCTGGTGGCTGCTCAGTCCGCGCGATGCAATATCATTGAAGTCAACTCAGCGGACAACCCTACGAACCTAACCGCGTCGCAGCCGCCCTGTTGGGGATTAAGGTTCTCGGGTTCGTGAATACGAGGGACGTTATGCGAAATTAACGAAGTTTAAGAGCAACAATGATTTATTAAACCATTTTGTTGGTATAACATGGTAGAATAGTAAAGACAATTGAATCTTGGGTGGGCGTAGTATCCCTTCAAGCATATGCTTTCGAAGTAAGTTTCCTTCGGAAACTTTGTAGGAGGTGATACTATGGATATAGAGGATGCAATAACTATCATGATTCTTTTCGCTACATTTGTCATTGCACTTTTAGCATATATTGCAGATAATTACAAGAGAAAGTAAGAACCCACCCCAAGGTTACACGCCGAAGGTGGGTTCTTTTACCTTTTAGACTTTAGAAGGGATAACCCTATCCAAGCCAAGTGTTAGCCGCACTCGGCTCTTTTAAAATATGATAACACAATTGGAAATAGAAGTGAACAATATGAGTACTGAATTAAAGAATATAGTGAAGCATTAAGAAGAGTTGTTATGCTAGTTAGTCAAGAAGAGTTAACTTTGTCTAACATCATATTCACGCATCGATTCTTTTGGATCCCAGTGCACAGAAGAGATTTCGGGAAGCTATAAGCTGCGGACACATCCATTCCCCTAAGGTAAGAGCAGCTATTTGTGGGGAATAGACGTCGTGGATCTGAATGTTAGCTGAAACGCCACAAATTCAAATTTATTATTACGTCTTACAGAATAAATAATATGTAAGGAGTATAACTTGAAAAAAACACTTTTAATAGGACTATGTGTAACTTTAATTTTGATCTTTATACTAAATATAAGTATACCGAACGATCAAAAATACATTGATTGGTTACTAAGTGAACATGGTATTTCATGTACTAGTACAAATATTATGAATGATTGTACGCTAATGAATGAGAATAAACCTATTGATTGGAAATCAAGACATGTTCGAAACACTGGAATATACATTACAACAAGGGATAATTTTAAAGATCAGGAAGGAAATTTATATGTCGTTAAGTCAATTGGAATTATGTTAAAGTTCTATAGAAGGTAGGTGTAATTCTAGGAGATGGACAGGCGGACAACCCTGCGAGGTTATGTGGCCAAGCTACCTGGGTGACTGTCGCTTTAAAATTTTAGGGTTCAAGAATATAAGTACTTTAGTTAAAAAACTAGTGCGAGAAAGGAAAAAACAAAATGATTAATCTAAGACTTACAAAAGATTTATTGAAAGACATGAAAATAACTTCAGTTCAAGACATGAATGTGCCGTTATTTTTAAGTTGGCATGTAAATATTTATAACTTGAACAAACGCAAACATATCGTCTTTGTGAACGATTTAACAAGATTAGCTATAATCATTGATGGAATAAGAACAGGACAGTTAGAGCGTTTGAAAGAGAAATTCTTGTTGACTCTTCATGAATACTTGCACATAGAGGGAGTTAAAGAGAATTTGATCAATACATATTTAGAGTATGGTTCGGAAGTAGTTATTTCAAAGACAAACAGTAGAAGTGTACTAGGAACGATGAAGGAAGTTACGTTTTTCATTGAAGATGATTTTAAAGATAATTTTGAACGATTGAAGTGGCTGAACAGATTAATTCATAAACCAATTGATTATGCGAAACCAATAGATTTTTTTAAGGAATCAATTAAAGATCATAAGAACTACAACACATTGTGAATACGAACTCAGGGAAAGAGGTGATGTGGTATGAAAATGTTCCAGCATCAATTAGTTGCATTGTCGGAGAGGATTATTAATTAAGTAGAGAGTTCGAGATATCGGATTTCTCTACAATATCAGGAGGAGTCCGAAATGATTTTATTAAAAGCAATTGATAAGAGTAATTGGGAAGAATGTATTCAACTTAAATCAAGTCCAAATCAAAAAGGATTTATTGCTTCTAATCTTTACTCGATTGCGGAAGCGCAATTTTTAGAAGGATTTAATACTAAGGCAATCTACTACGGTGAAATTATGATTGGTTTTACAATGTTTGGTCTAGATCCGGATGATGGAAACTATTGGATTTACCGATTCATGATTGACGAGCGATTTCAAGGTCGAGGATATGGTCATCAAGCAATGCAATTGGTAATTAGTGAGATTAGAAATGCCAATGATCGAACCAGTATTGTGATGCTTGGTTATAAACCAGACAATGAACGCGCGAAAAAGCTATATGCAAAAACGGGATTCAAAGAAGAAGGCATGGCTCCATGGGGAGAAATGCTTGCGAAGTATACTTTTTCGTAAGGCATCCCAAGGAGGACACGAATATCGTCGTCTAGCATCGTATTTATACTGAGGGACATAATGGTCCCTTGCTTCGGAAGCTGAAGTGAAGAAACGATTATCGGGACATATCCATTTTCCTAAGATAAGACTATCTAAGGAAAATGGATGTTTTGAATGCGCAAACGTAAGCTGAAATCTTCAGAAAAAGAGCCAAACTATTGAAGACAATTACTGTTTGTATACGAGTATTCAGGGGAATACCCCAATAATAGCGGGAGGCGAAAGTATACTATGTCTGAGGGGATGAATTTAAAAGATACAACAATCAAATGCACGAGTGACCAAAAAGATGAAGTTAACTTGATTGCAGCTGAATTGGGATCAAATTCTACGCAAAAAGACGCGATCGATCATTTACTCCGATTAAATCGTATGAAGAGAGAAGAAGAGGCCGGTCGTACCATTCCACGATTAGATGATCTTCGCTACCTCTTTTCGAGATTCGAAGGTATATACTCAGAAATGTATCTATCAGCGCGTGACCAAGAAGAGCATTCAGTTCAGATTATCGAGATCCGTAGTAAAGAAATAGACGATCTAAAGTTACGATTATTTGAGATGAAAGAAATGTTGGAGAATACCCAGCAAGAGGCTTCACAACAAATAGAAGAAATGAACAACTCAGTAAGTAGAATCGTAGAGGAGAAGGATTCCGAGGTTAACAGAGTCAGAGGTGAAATTGCCTTAGTAAAGGAAGCATCCGAAAAAGAATTAGAACAGATGAGGTTACTCGTTAAGGAGTCACAGGAATCAAAAGAACAATCATCTTAGTACTTGGGAAAATAACAATGGATAGATCCCTAATACATCAGTAATGTTGATTCCCCAAGCCATCAATGTACCTTCTTCCATTAGTGCTGCTGTTTGTCTAGAGGCCCCTGCCAATTGCTTCACATTTGTTAGACCAGTCACTGTAATTGGAAAAAGACGACATATTGTTGTCCCATCTCCTAATTCGCCATAGGACCAATCCCTCACCGTACCATCTGTCATTAGCGCAAAGGACTTTCGCTCCCTGTTGACAGTTGCTTCACATTTGTTAAGCCTGGCACTGTTGTTGGTATAAGTTTTGACGTAGTTGTTCCATCCCCTAATTGACCACTATTGTCCCCCCCCAAGCCTTCACCGTGCCATCTTCCAAAAGAGCTGATGCATTGATAAACCTTTCCATTAATTAAAGTCATCACCAGTAAAAATACTGGAATTAATTGCGTTTGGAGCAGCATAAACATTTTGCTTTGAATGAATATAAACAATAGATTGTAGAAAAATAGTTAAAACAAAAATCTAATACATGGTATACTCTTTATCCTCAAAATATCCATCCCTTCTGTACAACTTTAAAATGAAACTTCTAGATACCTTTTTTAGTTAAATAAGACATCTGAATTATTTAGTCGAAACTGCGGAGAGCTGCATGGGTAGAAAACTTACAAAAGTAGAAGCTCGCACAATGAATTGGTTGTCTAGCTGTGAGCCAGACACATGTAATCACATAGTAAATTTCATAAATGAAGCCGCTCATCGACAACAACATACATAAATGTCGGATGACAAGAATATGAGCCGATTAATTACCGCGTAAATCGCGGTTTTTTTGTTTTATCGGTACATAAACACGATAATTGACAATTTTCCGTCTTTAGGTATAGCAATCGCTAAATATCATTTTACTTTTTTACATAATTCGATCTTATTTCTTTAGTTTCGACAATCAATTACAAATTAACCCTCTATCCAAAAAAGTTAATATATGGACAATTAAGATATAGATTAAATTTTGTTTTTTGAGGGTGGTATTTAATCGAAATTATGAAGCAGTAGGAATTACAATCAAATGATTATCTTATAATAGGCCTCATAGGATACAAATACGACAGTAATGGTAGGCTAACCGAATTTATCCTTCTTGAGACCGCATCGTACTGTTGTACGATTTAAACGGAAATCTAATATCAAAAACGAGAGTTCCACAGAGTTAAGGTAATATCGTTTTTTTGTACCATTATTAATAATTATGTAGATAATAATCAGTTATGTAAAAACGTAAGAATCTATTGTAGCGGAGGTAAAAAAATGAAGAAGAAAAACCGCATTTTATCATTCATTCTTATCATTTGTATGGTAGTTAGTATCTTTACCAATACCAGTATTACCCAGAAAGATAACGCTTTCGCAGAGGGAAACGAAGAAGTATTTACCTTATCCATTGAGTCTATTGTAAATAGATATGAAACGACTGATTTATTTGTACAACAGCAGCTTGACGCAGGATATTCATTGAATCAAATCTACACGGTATTCTTTCTTGCTGAACGAGAAAATTCAAATTTCGAACAAGCGTTAGCAGCCTTGTATCCATCAGAGGTTAATCTATCTGCCGAAGTGCAAGGAACAGTAGTAAACGAATTAGGCGATCCGATGTTAAGGGATGTTACGGTAGTAGAAGCGACCTACTTCGAATTGGAAGAGTTGATCGGGACATTTACTAAGAATGTTACTGTAGAAGAAGCCACCTCTCTATCGAAAGAACCTGATATTACGACAATTGATTCAGATGTTCCAGTTGAGGAGAGTCCCACTTTAGAAGACGAGGAGTTGCTTCTAGCAGCTAATTTTTCAGCAGAGCCACCGATTTAGGAACACCCACCAGTTTATGATAAATCTTCTATAAATGAAGCACCTTATAGTGTTGGTATTAACAATGAAACCATTTCTACTTTAACAGGTAGCTTATCTATGCAACAAACGGACTTGACGCTACCCGGAAGAAACGGATTATCCTTTGAATTAACCAGAAAATATGATTCTAAATCTGCTCAGTTCTATGAGATAGAGCACGGTGAAAATTACTATGATGCACCTGTTTATCTCTATTTTGTAACATTTAATGCTGTCAAAAAGCCTCTTATTCCTCAATATATTGTGAAATATGTAGAACAAAAATTCTCCGAGGAAGACTATAACAATGATGGAATTCCAGATTTTAGAACCGGTATTTTGTCGGGGACTACTAAAACTTGGGGGGTATATCCTACACAAGCACTAGCTGACCAAGCAAAGAATGCGGGTCTGTATTATAGCACGCCCACCGCAGCTGATACTAAAACTGTTAGTGAATATAGAATCAGTAGCACAGCTCCAACTATTCCTTACAATTCAGGAGGATATAGCGGGACATTGACTAAAGACGGGGCTCCAGAAGTATACGATGGAAGCTATACACCACAACACTCAAAACCAATGACTAGCACATGCGTAAACACGCGTCCAGGAATGTATGATGCACAAGGTCAGTGGACTGCCAGTGGGGATTGGACAAATCCTTGTCCAAGTTCAATCCAGTATAACAGCGGCGGTTATTAAGGAACACTACAACGTACCCCTATCACCACTGAGAATGAAGCATGTGCTAAAGATCCTAATAGAAAAAATCAATCATGTACACGGATGTCTACAGCAAACTATTCCGGTACAGTAACTAAACCAGCTTCTGCTGATACAAGACGATATATACAAAAATATACCGGTAATGTTACAAAACCAGGGAATTCAGGTTTAGAGAAATTTGATGCTTGGGTTCCAAATGGAGGGTTATCATATAGATATGGTTATAGGATAGGGACAACATCGGTTGACGTCACTTATGTTGAAGGGCCAGGAACTACCGTACAGTTAGCAATGGGACCGTTCGAAAACTATAATGATGCGATTGCCAAAAAGAACCAGATTGATAATTCACAGGAGGGTAAGGTAAGAGTTGAAGATGACGAAAGTAATAATTACTATGTTGCTACACCTACTAGCTCCTCAGTAAATAATGTACTGGTTGGCACATATCCAAGCTCAACCTATTACAATAAAACGAAAACTCCTATAGACCAGATTATGTTCCCAATCGGAAAAGGCTGGTCTTGGAGTCTTCCTTTTATTGAATCCAACCAAGGAAAGAAATATCTGCATATGGCTAATGGTGGAAGTTATGAAATAGTTGGCACGACACTCAAAGGTTATGATTGGGAAGGTTTAACCTTTAATCCCGATACAACGGTGAAAATCAATCCGAATACAATTAATGAGGAAACTTCCAGCTATTCATTATCCTCCGTAAGTGGGACATGGAAACAGCATTTCTCATCGGATGGTCGACTTATTCGGATATCCGACGCCTATGACAATACGATAGAATTTAGCTACACGCAGAATGCGACCTATGGTAGAAAGCTGTTGAGTCAGGTGAAAGATGCTATTGGAAATACCATTCAAATTACTTATTCAACTACAGAGGTTATCGTTACGAAAGGAAATCAGACGGTTATCTATAAGAAACGAACAGACGCAGGAATGGAGTTACTTGAGTCGGTCACTGATGTTGAAGGTAGAAAAACAACCTATGAATATAAATTAAAAGGCGCAAAGTCTAACCTATTTAATTACGATCCATTCCGAGCGATTTCTAATTCCTACGCACTAATAGAAAAAGTCAATCATCCTACTGGAGCTATATCGGAAATTATCTATGAACCAAGCCCAGTTAAGCGCTACTCGAGTACGTATGGCGTAAATGAGGAGTACCGCGTATTCTCGCGCCAAGATACGATCGTATACGATAATGGACAATCCGAGGCTTTCAACCGGCAAACCTTTGATTATCATGATGTTGACTACGGTCAGTCCTATGGACAAGACCTCATGATTATGACCACTGTTAACAATGGGACTATATTAAGTACGTCACATTATAAGAAAGATTTTATCAATGATCAAACACCCACTCAAATTTATCTGGAGAAGACTGAAACGAGTGCAGATAATGTAATTAAAACGTCAACGAATGCGTATAGCAAAAAGGTTGGCGCACGGGCTTATCCTGTTTCAGTCCCAACTTCGACTATAATGACCGATAATAAAACCCCTGATATATTAACTACGAGTATTACGTATGATGATTATGGGAATGTACTGCAACAAGTTGATGCAACGGGAGCCACTACAACCTACACCTATGACCCAATCAAATATTTATTACAGACTGTGAAGTCACAAGTGGATACAAATAAGCACCTATTCACCGCGTACTCCTACAACCCACAAGGTGATGTCATCGAAACTATAGTCAGAGCTAATAACGCTGAAGGTGAAGTGCTGCAGCAAGTCAAGTATGAAAACAGGGATATTCATGGTAACGTAACAACTAGAACCGTCATGAATGGTGATAAATCTAGTGTGACTACCATTGAATATGGAGCTGACTCTCATTATGCTTTTCCAACTAAACAATCGGTCAATGTGACGAATGTAGATGGAACTACATCGGTTGTATCTACGACAGCGATATTTAACCCGTTAACAGGGCTTATGTCATCTTCAGTAGACGGAAATAATAATGAAACCACCTATGTATATGATGATCTTGGCCGGATCGAGCAAGTTACCTATCCCGGACAGGAGACTTTTTCCGCTCTATACAATGATGTATTGAATACTGTTTTGATAAAAAATGAAATAGGAAACAAAACTCAGATTAAATGGAATGCGCTCGGGTGGAAGATGGAAGAAGGAGCCTTCGAATGTGCCGTATTACTTGGGGAATGTAACGAATACAAGAAGAAAGCGAAATACGGATATGATTCGATTGGAAGAAACGTATGGAGTGAGGATGCAGCCGGAAATCGAACTCAGTATGCGTACGATAATTGGAGTCGTCCAACAATCACAACCAATCCACTAGGTGACGCTTCTACTATCTCTT
Source organism: Paenibacillus sp. IITD108 (assembly GCF_036541265.1). Lineage (NCBI taxonomy): Bacteria > Bacillati > Bacillota > Bacilli > Caryophanales > Paenibacillaceae > Paenibacillus > Paenibacillus sp. IITD108. The sequence continues at coordinate 11,004 of NZ_JAZHCT010000039.1, forward strand.
ACAATGATTCTACACGGCAGATAACACAGGCGGACCCAGAAGGCAATAGGCAAATCCAGAGCTTAAATAAATACGGCCAGGTACTAAAGTTGGAAGAACAGCCGAAGCAGATCCCTAACCAGCCGATTGTACCACCTGTCCTGTTATCCGAATATGTCTATAACCCCATTAACGGCAAATTAAAGCAGCAGACGGATGCCAAGACTAATGTGACGAATTACAACTACGATTTGAATGGACAGTTAACATCCGTATCCAATGCCATAAATGAGACAACCGAGTATACCTATGATCAATTAGGTAATCTAGTGAAGACAACATCGGATGGAAGATTCAAGGAGAAGTTCTATGATGAGCTGGGACGACTCATACAGACAAAAGACGAGATGGGTCAGCCAGAGGATATATACTATGACGGTAATGGAAATGTAGTTAAACGAATAGACCGTGAAAGGAATACGACGAACTATGTATATGATAATCGTAATCGATTAATCACACAAGCTAGTCAGGACCAAACCGTGAGCTATACGTATGATGACTCCGGTAAGCGACTAAGCATGGGAGTTGGTACAGAAATAACTACGTATCAGTATAAGCCCTATACTGAACTCTTAGAAAAACTTTCCTACCCCGATGGATTATCAATGACAATAACCTATGATCAGAATGGATTACGCGAGAAGATGACAGGGCCATTTGGCCAAGATACGTATTATGGATATAATACCTTGAATCAACTTGAAACCGTTGGAACAATCGAATCCGTTGTGGGGACAAATGAGAATGTCGCAGATGCTAGGTATACGTATTTCAGAAACGGACTGTTGAATAATTCACTTAGCTTAAATGGAGTTAATAGTAACTATGAGTATAGCGGCAGCCAATTAACCTCACTCAAGCACAGAACGAAGTGGCTGTTAATAGCTACGACTATCAATTCGATGCGAATAAAAACATCAAAACGTGAACAGAGAAACGTTTTACGGGTAGCAGCACTACCACCGACGTTGATAGCTTCACTTATGATGGTCTTAATCGAATCGAGACCTCGACGGATTACGCTGAAACCTATACCTATGATAAACGAGGTAACCGTTTAACATTGGATTCGCAGCAGTCACCTAATTTGAGTTCTATGCAGAACACCTTCGATAAGCAAGATCGGTTAACACAAGTTATTGTCGATGGTAAAACAGTACAATATAGATATAATGGTGATGGTCTGTTAATTGAACGTTCGTATAACGGAGAGGTTACTCGTTACTACTATGATGGAGGATCTATCATTGCAGAGGCAACAGTAGTTAATGGGGCTCCTACACTCAAGGCAAGCTATATACGGGGTAACAAACTTGAGGCTATCCAATATGGCAATGGTACAAAGGCATACGTTCAATACAACGGCCATGGAGATATTGTTGAACTTAGAGATAAGGATGGTGCAATTTTAAATCAATACAGCTATGATATCTGGGGAAATCCTATCATAGAAGAAGAAACGGTCCATAATCCTTTCCGCTATTCAGGGGAGCTATGGGATGATACAACTAATTTGCAATATTTACGTGCACGGTGGTATGATCCGTCAATTGGTAGATTTATGAATGAGGATACGTATGAAGGGGAGATTAATAATCCTCTTAGTTTGAATCTTTATACGTATGTGCATAATAATCCGTTGAGGTATGTTGATCCTAGTGGACATGATGCCATTATCATTACTAATCCAGATTTAGCTTTCGGATTTGGTCACACCTCGTTGATTATTCAAAATGCTAAAGGTGAATGGTCATATTTTTATTATGGTGATAAGAGTGTTCAGTTTGAAAAAGTGGATCCGAGTGCTTTATTGAGCTTAAAAGAATTTAATGAGTGGGGGAGAAAACAAAAATTATCTGGGTTCGGTGAAATAGAAAGTGCTGGATACACATTATCGACTTATATACAAGGGGATTTTACTAAATCATATCTTTCCGCTGAAGAAATGGTGAAAACATATAACAATATTAAAAAAACCAATGGTGATAATCCAGAATATAATTTAATTACGTGTAGCTGCCATACCAATTCAAAGGATTTATTATCCATGGGCGTCTTATATAATGGGGTAAGTATGGAAAGATTTATGGCTACGTTGGCTACTAACGAAATTAAATATGGGGGCATGTCTGGATTCAGCATACCTAATATTGGACATTCTATGTTTTCTAAGACTTTTTACAACAATGCTTTTACTAAAAAAGAGTATCGAGAACAACTTGAAGTAAATCTGGCTGCGTATAACGATGCGAATTGGGTTTTAAAGAAAATCACAAAGGCTAACTTTCATATGTATAGAATTAATATTCTTCTAGGTCAAACACCATAGAGAGGGAGTTTATGCATGGATAAACAAAAAATAATGATTGGTATAGTCCTTGTTCTTATGCTAAGCAGCGCGACATATTTTGTTTATCAGAAAGTAAGTGGGTGGGAACATGACAAAGAGGAGTTCAAACAGAATGTGGAGTTGTATTTAAAATCAGAATACCCCAATGTTATATTAAAAAATCATACAACTGAATATGGTTTCAAAGAAATGAAGTACTATTCGGTGCTGACATCTAATGATGATGTGGTTTTTGTAGTACAACCTAGCTATTATGAGTCATTTCAATGTAACTATTTTATTGCAAAGTGGGAGAAAGTCCTCAATGATGAAATTGTTACATCTTTACAGCGAGCAATTCCATTAGATGCAACTATTAAAGTTATAATTAGTTTGACCGAGGATGAAGCAAGAAACAATAGTGTACAGTTTAACGTCAATAATTTCTTGGAAAAAAACGGGAATTTAACCGAAATAATTATTGGTTATTACGATAAAGAAATCTCAGAGGAACTTATTGAAAAAAGTTATGAGGTTATAAAGTGGATGGGTAATCAAAACTATAATATGAACTTCTTCATTCAGTTCAAGGATCGTCGACATTCTATACAGATTGCCCTAGAGGACATTACAAAAATAAACAAGTGGGAGGATCTGAAGCAATTTATGGGAGCATAAAATATCTTAGTATTATGAGGTACAACCGTACTTACAGATATAGGAGAAAAACCTATTGAGGATATTAAAATAGGTAAAGAACCGACAGCGAAAAGAACATGAGTAGAGCAGTCAATCTAGCTCTAGCTGTCGGTTTTTCTTCATTCATCTTACATAGAGTAAGGTCACTCATACTTTATAGTGGGAGGGTGTGCCATTAAGTATTATATTTGTAGTGGATGAGCTTGATTCAGAAGTGCGATTCAAGTGAACGAGTAGATTTTCTCACAATTACTACATTATTTCATCAAAGAAATTTGACAGTTAACTTATTGAAAAAATTGGTTTGCCTTCTTCTAATAAAGTGAAATTAACCATAAGTCCAGAGAAAACATATGAGTATAATAGTTTAAATCAACTAGAAAGAATTAGAATAGGTAATGATTTAGTAAGGCATATTTATAATTTGCAAGAACAGCTTATTTCTATTGAATATAACAGATATATAGAAGTTCATTTTATATACGACAGTAACGGGAATTTACTTAGTAGATACTTGAGCAATTAACAATTGAGGATTCGACGAATGATTAGTTGAAACATTAACTTCTAAGTCAAACCGCAAGTTAATCGAATAAAAGCAACTCATATCTAAATTTCACAGGGAAGAGATAAAATATCTATGAAAAAAAAGGTGGCCTTGTTTTTTCTAATCATTGCTTTAATGATCTCCACATCGTTTCCGACAGGTAGTATATCAGCTTTATTAACACAAAGGTAAGAAAGGAGTTGGCAAGCAAATACCAATTATCATTCTTAAGAAACTTGGATAGTTTTGCTGAAAAAACCAATATAATTGATGAAAAAGGAAATAGATTTCATTTTACCACAACTGGGTTTAAGCATAGATATGGATTAAAATTGTTTAAAATGGGATTAAATATGGCTCAAGTACAAAAAACAATTGCAAACGTCACTTCAGAAATGCTAATGAAATACGCTAGAATATTTCAAAAGGATATGTAGAATATAAAAAGGCTGCTCTTCAGATTGTTGATGATCAGCCTTTGTTATATGATGAATGAACTTGGAGCAATTGGCTTAGAGACCGGCGGTTTATTTATCGATAATGGCTGGCTAAGGATATTAGGGGCAGGAAATCAGAACCGCTTTCAAGGGGATTAGGCTTTTTTAATTTATCCACATTTATGGTCATTAGAGGGAAAAGATATTGAGAACACATCAAAGAATGCAGTCAATGTTAAAGAAATATGGGAAATGCATTTAGAATTTCGAAAGCAATGGGATGCACAACCATAGAAGAGAAGACTTCAGTTAATACATATTTATTCATCGATTCTATCGAATCACGACCCGCAGAAGCTAATTCAAGAAGTAAGATGACACATTCATTTCATAAGATAAGAATTAATCAAAATTAACCAGTAAATAAGTGAAAAACTTCTTGTGATTCGAAGAAGGCAGTAACTTTAAATAACTGGACGTCATGAATATCTGAACGTTATCCGAAATTACACGACGCTATATTTGAAAGTGAGTGATAAAGAATTGAAGAAATTAGTGCTAGTTCTAATGCTTATTAGTTTTTTAGTTACCGGTTGCCAATCTGACACTAAAGAAGAAAGGACAGAACAAAACAATATATTAGTATATTTTGCAAAAGGTGAAACTTGGGCTGCTTCTTATACATTATTTGACGGTGGCGAAACGAACTTTGACTCGTTATATATTCAACATATAGGGAATAGAGAATCTGAACAGAACCCAATTGAATACATATTAGAGGGTGATGGAATTAAGATGGAAAGTCAATATCCATTAAAGTTACAGGGAGTAAGAAGTTTACAAGTTTCTTCAGAATACAATAAAGAATTAGTGAAATTAGAAGATAACAATAATGAATATAAATTAATTATAAAACAAAACGGAGTATCGGAAGAGCTCATATTAAGATTAGTTAATAAAGAGAGATAACAACTTTCATGTGAAAACGTTCGAGGAATAAATCATAATAGCATTGATGAAAGAAGTGGACCTTTAGTATCGGAATTCAGATCGATCTATGGTACAAGAGCGGTTAGAATCCTATTAAATCTGAAATCGGCAAAACAAATTATAAATAAGGAGAGCTAATGCGAAAAAAATACATTGTAAATATATTATTACTTGTAATAATCATAGTTGCTACAAGCATTCTGTTTTATCATAATGATCGATTGAGTAGAGTTAAATCTGATATGGGATTTAGAATGATATCCGCTAATATAATCCAGCTTGAGGGTGCAATTATGTTTCAAATGCAAAATAATTGGAATGAACCTAACAATGTCATCGAGAAAGTAGAGGATGTGATAGAAGGTATATATATTACCAGAAAAGTATCAAGTGATTTACAAAAATTATCAAAAGAAGATGATGAAGTATTGTTGAGATTAATTCGTTATTTTGAGAAATTCCCTTCGTATTCAGGATTTCCAAATTATACGATTGATGCAAAAGAAATAAGTATGTTTGAGAAACTACGAGGGAATCTCAGGGATGTTGGTTGGGGAATGAATTTAGGTTACTCAAGTGATTGGAATGAATTGAAAGATAAAGCAAATAAATTAATGAGTATGTAATCACAGAAGCATAAACATTTGATAATACCAATACCATATTCAGACATCGCAGATTTGGGATGAAAAGTGGGTCGGGCGGACCACCCTGTGGGGTTAAGTGCGAGACCACCCAGTGACTTCGTTGCCTTAAGCCCCACAGGTTCGTGAATAAAAGAACGTTAGGTGAATACCGAAGGGGAATAAGCAAAAAAACTTCAAAAATGTTCTATTGCATGTACTAACACATGTAGGCCAGTCTATTTATTTAAGGATGTATACACCAGGAGTAGTTAGTGCCGTGATCCTTGTTCTCCCTTATACGTTATATTTGTTTACAAGATTAATAAGGGAAGAATTAATAACATGGGAGTTGATTTTATTAAGTATACCAGTTGGATTTTTGATAATACCAATTGTACTATTGGGTCATGAACTAGGAAAGAGAATAATTAAGTGAAAGAATATTGACAGTATATCGAAGATGAGTTGCGAATCAGATAACTAAAATTTTCGCACGTTATCAGAAATCACAGAATATCCTTAAAACAGAGGTGACAGGTGAAATGATTTATAGAAGAAAGACATACATAATAGAACCATCTTTCATTGAAGAATTCAATGCTTTGTTTAATGAGATTTTACTCCCGTCACAGCTTAAGTACGGCGCTCGGTTGATAGGACGATGGATGATAAACAAGAATGAAGAGAATACAGAAGTGTTTGCCCTCTGGGAATACGATAGCTTCCAAAAGTATGAGGAAATTGAATCAAAAATAAAACAGGATGAAGAACATGTAAAAAGAGTCCAAAAAAGATTTGATGAAATTGGTAGAGAAAGAATAAAAAAAGTACTGAAAGAAGATATAAAACAAGAGTTTATTGAAAGTACAGTGTCAAGAGATAGAACAATTTTAAGTTCGATTTAGGGATTATTCAATGATACCAGAAACTTTGAAGGGTGATCAATTCCAGATGAACATAAATGCAGTTATTTTTGATTTAGACAACACGTTAATAAATCGAAAACTTGCTTTTAAACAATTTTCAAATAGACTTATTGAAAATTACATAATATATTTAGACTCTTCTGAAAAAAATGAAATCGCCCAGTATATTATCGAAGCAGATAATGACGGATACAGAAGCAAGAAAGAATTATATCAAGAACTTCTTAACAATTTGAAGTGGAAGAAAGAAACAACACTCCAAGAATTACTGGAATATTGGTTTTCTGAGTTTTTTAAATGTACTGTATTAATGGACGGTGCAATGGAAGTAATTCAATTTCTGAGAAGTCAGGGACTGAAATTAGGTTTGATCACAAATGGTTCTGTGCATTCACAAAATTCAAAAATTGATTATGCTGGGATACGGGGTTTCTTTGATACAATCGTGGTTTCAGATGAGGTACAGGTGAAGAAGCCTGATAAAAGAATATTTGAAATTACTCTTGAGCGATTAGGGGTAAAACCGGAAACGTCATTTTATATAGGCGATCATCCGCTTAATGATATTAAAGGAGCAAGAGAGGCTGGACTAAGAACAGTTTGGCTAGAAGGATTCCGAGAGTGGGACGTCGTGGGATTTCAGCCACATTACACGATAAGAGAATTAAGGGAAATGATAAAGATTTTCGAGGGTGGTTAAAAATGTAAAGGGACTTCAGATAACAATCTATCCACGCATCGGGCTAACGCTCTGGGTCTTGACCACAGATTTGAAGAAGTAATAGCTGCGACGGCTCCCTATGGGAGTTCGTGAATGGGAGGAACGTTATGTGAAATTCACTAAGAAGGGACAGAAACCATGGAAGGAACTATAAATCTTCAAGCAGTGTTTATAGACCGAGATGGAACTATCGGTGGAACTGGACATTTTATCCCCCCCTAACAATTTCAAGTTATTTGAGCATGCTCAAGTTGCCATTAATCTTCTGAAAGAAAGTGGTCTAAAAGTATTTGCATTCACAAATCAGTATAGAATTTCTCTGTGGAGAGGCAACGATTGAAGAGTTTGAAAATCAGTTTAGGATTTTTGGGTTTAACCATTCATATATTTGTCCACACGAACAAGATTGCGAGTGTAGAAAGCCAAAACCTGGAATGTTAATAGAAGCCGCGAATGAACATAATTTGGATTTAAGTAGATGTGTCGCTATAGGTGATGTTGGTAGTACAGATATGTTGGCAGCACATGCTGTAGGAGCCATAAAAATATTAGTTAAAACCGGTTGGGGGAAGGACTCTCTAACAAAATTCAGGGATAAATGGATAGAAACTGAACCAGATTATATTGCAGAAAATATTTTAGATGCAGTAAATTGGTTAATTACAAACAGATAAAATTGTAAGTATGTCTAAGAAGAGTGAAGCTCACGGTCCGGACATCAATTCCCCTAATGAATCTAACGTTACAGGATGATGAATATATACGTGTATGAGGCATAACCTCGGCCGTTGGATCTTGGTCCGTATTCCATACAAATAAAGAAAGGAACAAATAATCAGTGCTAAAATTGTTTTCTTTTATTTTTGAGTTAATAAGAATCATTTTATTACTAGCTTTCACCATGCTAATATTTGGTGGAATTGAACGTTACATTTATCAGTTCATATTTGGTGAACCCATATACCATTGGTTAATGTTAATTGGGAACTTTATATTATTTTTTGTTTTATATCGAAATTATCTTCAATTTAAAGGATGGTATAAATCAAGTAAAAGTGAAAAATTGGACAGATTTACAACAAGAAGTCTTATAATCATTGCAATCGCATTGATTTTAATACCGTCAGTAATGTGACCTCCAAAACCACTAAAGGGGAGTGGGGTCGCGAATACCAGAACGTTAGCCGGGGGAATATTTCATCAGCAATAAAAAAAAGAAAAAGTAAGAACCCACCCTAAGGTTACCGCCCAGGTGGGTTCTTACGACTTTTATTAGGCTGCTTAAGCCTATCGGGTTTGTGAATAGAAGACAACATTTGCAGGTTCACGAACCCTTATTTTACTAGTTTGATCACGGTTCCATTTGATATTTAGAAAAAAGTTTCCACACCAACTCGTTTCGGTTAGATACCTGTACTTTTTGGAAGACAGCCTTCAAATGGTCTTGCGCCGTATGGTAGGAAATCATTAAATGTTGGGCAAGTTCTTTTGTTGAGCTCCCTTTAATAATTTCCAGAACAACCTCCTGCTCGCGTAAGGTGAGATGATAAGCCTTCATCAAATAGGAGAGCATATCCTTGGGTGTTGCATTATTTAATGAAACAGCAATCTGAAAGTTGTTTTCTTGAGTCGATCGAAGGATGGAGACTTGTGCGACAATATATCCTTGTTCATGCACAGGGATCAACAAGGGTGCAGACGGTTGATGACGTGCCAATAATCGGGTACACATAACTTGCAATGGTTTGGGCAGGTAAGGTGCAGCAATGTCTTCCATTTTCCGCAACGAATCTAAAGTTTTTGAAGCCTTTGAATTAAGCGATATAATATTTAGCTGAGTATCTAAAATGATAACGCCTTGTTCCAATTCTCCTTCAAAAGTTTGCACCTCAATTATAGAGAGATAATAGGCTTGCAGCGCCTCAGCCATAATCGGACCGATTATCTTTAGTCGATCAATATCTTCATTTGAAAAGAACGGATTAGCAGCCTGCTGCTTTTTAAATAATGTCAAAAAACCATAGCAACGTCCCTGAAAGACGAGCACACACCTTATTTCATCAGAAAAATGATTCGGTTTTAACACTTCCTCATAGCGGCGGCTTCTTTGTATTCCCAAGCTGTCACTTAACCTTCCAATATACACCCCATCTTTCAACAAACTTTCAAAACTATAAACATCGGTTTCGTCATATTCAATTTTTAGTATTTGGTGATGAATAGCTTCAATAGAATGCTCTGTTACAGCTCCAATAGAACATAAAGTGACCGGATCAACTAGAGTGCAGCAATAAGCATCGAATGGAATTTGTTCTTTTAGAAGTAAAAGCATATTTTTCCGGTACGTATAAGAATCGTTAGATTTACTTCTGAGTTCATCTGACCGTAATCTCCAATAATCCATCCCTTTAGATTTCATTAAATCCTTTCCCCCTCGTTTATGGGATACCGCTATATGGATAAATCTTTATAATTGAGAATGATTCTTAATTGTATTATACACGAAAGGAGATATTTATTTTGGATAGAGAAAAGAAATTTAGAGAAATGGGGGCTACTATATTGAAAGACGCAACAAAAATGCCTGATTACAGTGCTTCTCGTGTGTTGGGAGTAACTCATCAACTTTTGCAAGCACAACTCATTTATTCAGCAATCCGTTTGGATGTGTTTTCCCATCTTACTTCCCCGAAGACTGCTTTAGAATTTTCTAATGAAACTGGATATCACAAAAGAAATTCCGAACTTTTATTAAATGCATTAGCTTCGACAAGCTTTATTACTAAAGAAGATGAGCATTTTTCGAATTGTCCCGATACGGAATTATATTTAAATAAATCTAGTGAACTCTACCTGGGTGAATACCTTCTATATTGGTATAAAGTTAAGGATCTATCACGTGTAGAAGAGCTCGTATGTTTCGGCCCGACGCACCGTTCATTTCATGACCCTCTTGGTTCTGATTCATATGATTTTCAAAAAATGGGGGAGGTTTCCAAGATTCATATGTACACCGGCAGAGCGCAAACATTTATTACAGCAATGCAGGAGATTTTTGAAAAAGACGCACCTATACGTGCGATTGATCTTGGCGGCGGTTCAGGTGTCTTGGCCATTGAGCTTGCTAAACTTTTTCCTGCTTCGAAATCAATTATATTTGATCAACCCAAGGTCATTCCCATTGCAAACGATGGGATAAAAGAAAACCATCTGGAACAGCAAGTTGAAACCAGAGCAGGCAACTTTATCAAGGACGATTTTGGAAGTCATTACGACTTGGTCATTGCTTCGGGAATTTTGGATTTCTGCGGAGACCTTGATCAAATGCTAGGAAAAATTTACAACGCTATGAATGCTGGAGGGTATCTCTATGTAGATACTCATCGTATCAATGATTCTTTTACTGCCCCTAGTCAAAGTATCATCGGATTTTTGGCTACACATATGGACGGACTTAATATTTTAAAAACGAACAATCAAATTTTAACTGCCATAGAAAAGGCAGGGTTTATTAAACACGTATGTAATCAAGAAGATGCATCCTACTATCTTTTCGGAAAGGAATAATCATGGCAAGTGATAAGTTCTTCCCGGAAAGGCGTAAGGCAAATCTGGCGATGATGATTGGAATCATCGGCCTTCTGTTTTTTTCCTTTCTCGCTTTGTTTCTGGGACGCTATATATTGTCCCCAACACAGGTTATCACGGCATTCTACGACAAGTTTTATTTGGGGCTTGATACTACGGGAACTACTGTTGTCATTGATATACGTTTGTCTCGTGTATTATTAAACATTTTGGTTGGCAGCGCTCTTGCTGCAGCAGGAACAGCGTTTCAAGGAATCTTTCAAAACCGCCTTGTTAGTCCGGAGATTTTGGGTGTGAGCAACGGGGCTGGATTTGGAGCGGCTCTTGCATTACTTATTTCAGGGGGAAGTACTGGTTTCATTGTTCCGTTCTCGTTTTTAGGCGGGATCTTGAGCATATGTAGTACTTACTCTTTTTTTCGCTTAAAAAAAGATCATTCTGTTTTGACATTGGTGCTTTCCGGAATCATTGTGGGCTCCATCTTTAATGCTCTCCTGTCTCTTATAAAACTAGTCGCCGATACAGACTCCATTTTGCCTGCAATTACATACTGGCTTATGGGGAGTTTTTCGAATACTACGATGTCAGATGTCTTTTTGGCAGCAATACCGATTGGTATTGGGACTATTGTTCTTTTTGTGCTTCGCTGGCAAATTAATATTCTTTCCCTTGGGGATGAAGAAGCGATAGCGCAAGGAATTCGTCCTCAAAAAATGCGGCTAGTCATTATTGCAGCATGTACGCTGGTTACGGCAGCCTGTGTTTCGGTAACTGGAATGATTGGCTGGGTTGGATTGATTATACCGAACATTTTTCGATCACTTATCGGGGCAAATAATCGTTATCTCATACCACTTACCTGTATTTATGGCGCAAATTTTATTTTGATCGTAGATATTATTGCACGAACAGTTACTCCAGCAGAAATTCCGATAGGTATATTAATTGCGTTAGTTGGTGCGCCTCTGTTTCTAATCGTTTATCAAAAGTCGAAAGAGGGAGCTGCCAGATGAAATTAGAGGTTGAAAATGGTTCTTTTTCTTACACTAAAAACAAGATGGTTTTTAAGGAAATCAATTTCGCTCTTGGCAAGGGGCAGGTTTTATCTATTTTAGGACAAAACGGAATCGGCAAAACTACCCTGTTGAAATGCTTGACTGGAATTCTTCCATGGAGCAGCGGTCAAATTCGTATAGACGGTAAGGTGGCTTCGGGCAAATTGCAGTTCAAAGATATTGCCTATGTTCCTCAAGCGAAAGGAAACGCATTTCCATTTACAGTGTTGGATATGGTTTGTATGGGGCGTACTAAGATGCTTCATTTCTACTCTATGCCCTCGGACAAAGATTGGGATATTTCTATGCAGTGCTTGGAGCGGCTTGGTCTAAAAGGACTTGAAAATCGGCTGTGTACTGAACTAAGCGGCGGTCAACTCCAGCTTGTGTACATTGCACGAGCCTTGGCATCAAAACCAAAGCTTTTGCTGCTGGACGAGCCCGAGGCGCATCTTGATTTTAAGAATCAACGACATATTATGTGCCTCATAGCAGAATTGGCCCAAAGCGGCGAAATTTCCTGCATAATTAATACCCATCATCCCGAATCTGCTCTTGAGTTTTCTGATCTTACCCTCATTCTAGGGCAGAAAGAGTACGTTTTCGGAAAGACGTCAACTATAATGAGCGAGGATAATATAAGACGATTTTTTCACATTGATTCGCGAATTATTGACTTAAGTGATAGGAATATTGACAAAAAAGCATTTGTATTTATTTAACTATAAAAGGGAGAAAACGAAATGAGTCAAAATTACCTTAAGCCGCTTATTCTACTCTGCATAGCCGCTGTTTTCGCGGGGCTCCTCATACTTTCGGGCTGTTCTGGCTTAAGTGACAAGAAGAACGAGGGACCCCCTGCAAATACATCTTCTCCACAAGCACAGACAGTCAAGGAGGAAATCCGTACTATTACAGATCTTACCGGAGCTGAAGTTACAATACCTGTTGCAAAAAACATTGAAAAAGTAGTCATTATTGCTCCTCCAATAGTGTCAACTTATTTAAGTATAGTACATGATAACGGAAAACTTGTTGGTACACATCAGATGGCATTTGTTCTTGCTAATGAACAGGTTTTAAGTAAACTTCTTCCGAATTGGCAACAAATCAACACAACATTTCTAACGGGTTTTTCTTCAAATGCAGAGGAATTACTTAAGCTCGATCCTAACATTATACTTGTCTGGGGAGCTGCTCAAAAAGAAGGGTTAGAAAATATTAAAATTCCCATTGTAGACTTTTATCAACCAAGTCATGAAAATGAGGAATGGAGCGTCAATATCGATAAGCTAATGCGTGATATTTTCCAAATGGATTCCGGGAAAACACTACAGGATGAATGGAATATTACAAATGAGATTGTTTCTGCCGCGCTTACAAAGATCGATGAGAGTAAAAAGAAAACGGCGATCATGATAATGAACAATACAGGTGATACAATCACCGTTCGTGGCGGAGGTACACACGGCGATGACTGGCTTCAGAAGAGCGGGCTTAAAAATGCGGCAGAAACCTTGACAGGCGGTGATTATAATCAGGTTACAATGGAACAGATTTACGAGTGGAATCCAGATATTATTTATCTCTTTCAAGGCAATTTAGATAATGAGGCGTATCTTTCTAACTCAATAAGTGGACAGGATTGGTCTAAGACAAAAGCATTTGAAAACAAAACCATATACGATATGCCTGTAGGAATTATAAATTGGGGGACTCCTTCCAGTGATTCGCCACTTACATTGGAATGGCTGGTCATGACTAGCTACCCAGATACTATAAACGAATCGGTTTTCCTCTCCCGCATGAAGACTTATTATGAACAGCACTATAACATCATTCTTACTGATGAGCTTATCCAGAGTATTCTTAATCCTTAAAAGCACATTACTGTACGTTACAGATGAAAAGGAAACGGAAAGGCTGCCCATTCTCCGCCGTAGCGCGGATCGGGCAGCCTTTCAAGAGTATGATTAAGATTTGGTATGACGCACCATGTTCCAGCTTCCGAGATCAATGACATTGTTGGAGGCGACATATTCAGAATATGGCTTTTGAGGGTCGAATGCACCGTCAAATACGACGAGACGAATAAACGGTCCCGTGGACTTCATAACGACCGTCGTTCCATCAGGAGAGATCATCTCACCCCATTTGTCGCGGTAAATGTCAACGAGTGATAAATCAATGCTCCGCGCTGAAATTTGCTTTGGCTTATCCGTATTGTTGGCGATCACCAACGTACCGAAAGTTGAATTTTCATCCGGAGACTGATTAATCATGGAATGAACATAAATAGCACTGTATGCGGGCAAAGTGAAAGCTCGATCATTCGTAAGCGCATAATCAGCGGAATTACCGTTTTCCCCCGGCTTTTTCACATAGGCGGCAAACATATCGCCGCGGCCAAACAGACCATCATTGGTTTCGGTTGAGTCTGAGTCGCCTTTCTTGGCTCCCTGTTGTGCCAGCTCATAAATGCGTTTGGCCATAACGACAGCTTGTTCAATGCTGGCGTTTTTCCTTGGCCCGAAATGCTTGTCGTCCAATCCCTTTACAACGTCGATGGATGACAAATAACCGATTGCTTCCACCGCGTAAGGGGAAAACTGGCTGCGATCCTGAAACATTTTGCTCGTCCCCGCCGGGATGTCTACATTGGCTAATTTGATCACGCGCATCAGCATGGCTGCCAGTTGCTCGCGCGTAATTAAAGAATTAGGTGAAAAACGATCCTTTGATGTTCCGGTTACGATGCCCAGTTGATAAGCTTTTATAATTTCAGCGTTCGCAGTGTCCTTAAACGGATTGGAGACTGTTACGGATGTAGTGGTCCCGGTTATAGCTTCGTATAGCTTGACGGCAACCTCGCTGAACTTCTCGCGTGTAATAATCGTGCCGAAATGCAATTGGGCGACAGGATGGGTCAGCCCAATAAACTGCGCGTACGAGATATCCGCTGCGGCCCATGCCGATACGCCTGCCAGTGAAGCTCCGGTATTGGCACCCTCCGCAGTAATGGTAAACTTTACGGACGTTACCGTTCCGTTGTCGCCTCTTACTTCAAGCTGGTATTTCCCTGCTTGGCTCACTTTTTGGCCGCTTTTAAAAGGTTCACCGTTAAGCAAAGCTGTCGCATCGTTGAAAGTAATCGTTCGTTCTGTGTTATAAACGCTTTGATTGGATACGCCATGAATGACTGTGGCGCGAGGCTGAATAGTAAACTGCATGGCCGTTTCATTGCCCGCCGCGTCCCTCACCAAGAGCGAATGCACACCCTGCTCTTTGATTCTTACCCGGTAGTTGTCTGTTCTTTCGGACTGGTCGTACCAATAATCGGTTGCTGCCGATTGGCCGTTCACGAACGCTTCCCCTTCGTTAAATAGAATCGTTACAGCTTCGTGATAAAGTCCGCCATCCGCAACTCCGGTAACAATCGGCGCCGTACGGTCGATTGCAAAATAAACCTGTGTCGTAGCGCCGCCGACGCCGCTCAAGTTAAAGGTATGGTTGCCTTCCTCGCTGACGACGATTCCGCTTGGTACACTTTTTCCGTTCAGTTTGCCTGATCCTTCTTGAAAGGTAATGGTGACCGGGTTTTGGTAAGAGCCCCCGGAAACGATACCCTCCACCGGCAGTTTAAGCTGCTTTCGCAGTTCAAGCTCGACAATTAAATTTTGCAGGCCGGTCAATGATTGCAGAGGGCTTAGATCCTTGATTGGATTGCCTCTTATAATCAACCTGGATAATTTTATCATATTCGACAGCGCAGCTATATTAGAGATGGAGTTGTTTTCCAAATGCAGCTCTTTCATGCCGGTCATTCGCGCCAGCGCCTCCACATTACTGATCCGATTATTGGACAAAAGGAGCGTATCAAGTTGAGTCAGCGACGAAAGCGGGCTAATATCCGCAATCTGATTATCAGCCAAAATCAATTGGGTCAAGGCATGCAGGCCAGAGAGCGCATCTACTTTTTCAATGTCATTGCTCCCTAGACCTAACAATTTCAAATGGTTCAATCCTTGGAGCGGTCCGAGATCTTGAATTTGATTAAAAGACAAATCCAATAATTTAAGGCTTTTGAGCTGAGATAATGAAGACAGATTTATGATCCGATTGGCAGCGGCATCCAGAATTTGCAGGTCTTTCTTATCGGACAGCGGCGATAGATCCGATATTTGGTTATTTGACAAATACAGTGATTTTAAGGCTTTTAAGGGAGCAAGTCCACTGATATCGGAAATTTGATTATAATCCGCAAGTAGACGCTCCAAGCTGACAGATGCGGATAGCGGCGAAATATCCTTGATTTGATTGACGCTCAGGTCGACATGACGCAAATATTTGAGAGAGGACAAGGCACTAATATCACAAATCTGATTAAGCGCCCCATAAAAGACCGTCAAATCGCTCAATGACGCCAGCGGCGAAATATCTGTAATTTGATTGTGGGTGATATCCAGCATGGATAATCCGGTCAGCGTTGCGACAGGGCCCAGATTACGAACTTTTGAGTCCGCGATCCCGAGCATACGAATGTTTTCCATTCCAGCAAGCGGCGAAAGATCCGTTACTTGGGTTTGGGTGAGCATAAGCGAATCCAAAGAGGTCAACGACTTCAATGGACCGATGTCGGATAATGGATTCTGGTTCAGAGATATAGATTTAATATGAACGGCATGTTCAATACCGGAGAGATTCGTAATACCGTAACCGCGCAAATCAAGATGCGAAAGGCCGTTGCCCATACCGCCGATATCAGCACGGCTGGCCATCTCCTCACGCGAGATTTGACCGTCTTTGTTCAAATCGACGCCGTTGGCAATCAGTGCCTTTTTCAAATTAGCGTCGGGAAATGTAATGTTGCCGGCATCCGCCGCATGAACTGCTGCCGTATTCACGTTTGCAGCGAGTATTACCGACGTGAGTAAAACAGCAAATCTCTTTTTAAATGTAATCAATAAATGTTCCTTCCTTTCCGTCTATCGGATATGTCTTTAGTCCTGGGTCAAGACTTTGGAATATAGTTCCATGCTATCATTCGACAAGAACTGGCATATTCCTTTTTTTCTTTTCACAGTGATAAGAACAGCACGAAATATTATTATGGGAGTGGATCCCCTAGTTCCACGGATATTTGGTAACATTGACGTTCCATTTTGTTGGTATATCATGGTAAAATAGTAAAAGATAAAGAACCCACCTCAAGGTTAGCGCCAAAGGTGGGTTTTTGTACCTTTAACATGGAAGGGATTAGCCGTCCAAGCCAATTGTTCAGCCAGAAAGGAGATCTCAATGAAATTTCCAATAATAGTTTTAGATTTAGATGGTACACTCCTGAATTCCAAAAAAGAAATATCGAATCGGAACTATAAGGCTATTATGGATTGCTCGAATAGGGGGATGAAATTTATTTTTGCAACAGCACGCCCTCCAAGGGCTGTGAGGTCGTTTATGAACGAGGAAATGCTTAAATTGGGTTCATTTATTTATTACAATGGAGCCTACATTGATTGCAAACATACAGGAATGAACAAACATATATCCATTGAAGCTGAAGTTACAGCAGAACTTTTAGATTATTGTCTCAAATGTAACCCGGATCTTGACTTAAGTTTAGAAGTGAAAGATGAATGGGTGACTTTAAGAGAATATGACTACTCAACTGTCATACAAGTTAAAGACAATCCTATTGTAAGGCCGTTGGAAGAACTTAAATGTCTTGAGGCATCAAAAATCTTGTTTACAGGAAAAATGGATATGATTTCATTCCAGGAGAAATTTAAAATGAAACTAAACATTTTGATAACAGACAATGGAAATCTTGTTCAAGTTTCATCACTGAAGGCTTCTAAAGAAAGTGCAGTAGCAGCTTTGTGTAAGGAGATGAACGTTTCTCTCGAAAACGTTATGGTATTTGGTGATGATTCTAATGATATAGGATTATTTAATACTTGTGGTTGGCCTGTGGCAATGGGAAATGCGATAGATGAATTGAAATTGAGATCTAAAGAGATTACAGAAACTAATAATAATGACGGAGTGGCAATGATTTTGGAGAGACTTTGCGGGTAAATCAAAAGTAGTTCGGTGAACACCATTTTCATATCGGGCCAGTGAAATTGATTTTATTATTCTAGACTATCCATTTGCATATTTACATAAGGAGTTGGCAGAATATATTGATTTTAGTGTTTTTATCGACACCCCTCTTGATATTGCAATGGCTAGGAGATTAATAAGAGATTTCGAGGACTCTTCTTCTATTGAAAAAGTAATAAATGAACTTTCTTTATATTTGTCCAGGGGGAGAATGGCATATCTAAATATGTTGGACACAGTAAAACCAAATTCAAATTTCATTATCGATGGTTCATTACCGGTTAATTTAATCGCTGAGCAGATATGTGAGGAGATACTGTGATATCAAGGATTTCGTCGGTCGTTTAGTCAAAAATATCCAAATAAATATGAGCAATCTCAAGGAGCGAAACAATGAACACAAGGGAAATTCCAAATTCTATCTTAAATTTTATAGGTGAAATCCAACAAATTCATTTCCCTGCGCAAGGACATACTTCTGTGGTTGTAAGCTTGACTACAATGAGCGGGAATTTTATTTTAAAGAAAACAACCGAACCGTTATACAGTGCCTGGCTAAAGCAGGAATTTGAAATATTAACGCAACTTGAGAATCGTTTGTTACCGATCCCCAAAGCGTATTTGCTTGTGGAAGAGGAGAAACATTGCTGGTTATTAATGAGTCAGTTTCATGGAATTCGCATGCGGGAATTTTTACTTCGAGAACATGATGTAGCGAAAAGAAAAAAGGTCATTAGTCATTTTGGAGAAATTTTAAGGGAGATCCATTCGACTTTGTGTCCGGAGCCATTGATCACGACCCGTGAGTCGTGGTTAATGTCAAAGCTAGAAGAGGCGGAATATAATCTTAGGAACTATAAAGTGGATGGAACGAAGGAATTATTACATAAATTAAAATCGTCTACTCCCAAAGAAATACCGAATACTTTAATTCATGGTGACTTTACCATTGATAATGTGATGGTGAATGACAATAAAATTGTAGGTGTGATCGATTGGGGAGGAGCCGCATTTGGGGACCCTAGATACGATTTGGCCTTGGCTATTAGACCAAAACAAAATGCATTTAAGGAAGAAACTGATAAGCAATGGTTTTTTGAAGCATATGGCTTAAGAAGTATTTCATATGAAGAATTTGAGTATTTCGAAAACGGACTCTATCAATTCTTTTAATTAAGCCTTCGAAGAAGCGAATTAAGTAGTACGGAAATATAAAAATATATATGGAGGCTATCATGAGAGAAATAGATTATACTGATTATTTTTGGCAAGATGAAAGGGTAAGATTGCGGGCCATACAGGACGAAGACTGGGAAAGTTATTACTTAAGTGATTTTGATACTCCTGCTCGTCTTTTACTAGAGTGTGCCATCGAGTTACCGCCCACGATATTGGGGACAAAGAAATTTGTGGAACAAAATGCTAACTTTACTTCTACCAATGGACGAATTATGTTCACTATTGAAAACTTGGATGGGAATAGTATAGGTGGCATCAATTTAAACAGTATTGACGAGCGAAATGGGACATTTAGTATAGGTATTGTAATTGATAAAGGCTATCGTGGTAAAGGTTATGGAACAAGTGCAATGAAGATTTTATTAAAATATGCCTTCCTTGAACGGAGGCTTAATAAATTCAATAACTATGTTCTTGAAGGAAATGAAGGTTCAGCAAAGATGATGAGAAAACTTGGTTGCGTTCAAGAAGGTATCCGTCGCCAGGTAGTATATACAAACGGGAAATATTTAGACTTTATTTTGTTTGGGTTAACGAAAGAGGAATTTATCGCAAAGAAGATGGAGAAATGCAATAAGCGATGTTAGAAATGTATAACTGGAAACATTATCAAAAGAAAACGTAAGTGGATAGGAGCTAGGAATTAATGAAGCATTCAATACTGGCGTTCCTAATAATATTCATATTTGTTTTGACTGCTTGTACCGCTACAGATAAACGATTCGATGATAATGATATTGAGATCAACTTGCTGAACCAAGAAATAAATGAAGAATACAGAACATATGCAATAGAAGTTAAAAATTCAGGGGAACTGGAGATTAAGTACTTGCATTTTTATTTATATTATCCAATTATTATGCCGAATGGATCTAAGGGAAACCCATTTAAAATTGAAGGAAAAACAGATATTAGTCATCCCGTAATACTTAAACCAGGGAAATCAATTAATTATACTTTTTTTGTACCAATAAAAGAGGTATTTGGTGACTCCAAATTATTAGATTTTAATGATCCTCAGATTGAGTTGAACGGATTAGTACAACATGGCAAGACCGACGTGCCTTTTGGTATGGGTGGAGGTTATTTGCATATGAGGTAACCCAATGCCTGACTCATACTGCGGTACTGGCATCCTATGCCTGTTAGGATATATAATCATGGAAGGAGCTCAAATGTTACAAATCCATCAAAACGGAGTGATAATATTGCTAGATGACTTTACAAAAAAGAGAATAACCAAAATACTGGATAACTATTTTGAACAAAAGGTTCCCGAACATCTTAAAAATGAAATAAAAATGTATTATAAATTTCGGGGGAATACAGTCACATTATTCCTAGAAAGACCAGGGTATATGGAAGAGCGTTATGAGTATCCTATTGCACAATTAAGATTAGAAGATACTCTTTGGAAGGTGTATTGGCAAGATAGTAGAAAAAAATGGCATTTTGTAGAGGACATTCAACCAGATGAACAATTTGAAAAGCAATTAAAGGAAGTAGATGGTAATAATATTTTCTGGTCTTTTTTGTAAAGAAGATGTACGAGAATTTGAATAATTATAAAAAATCAAATAATACCGATAAGCTCAGAGCAACAAATGACCCAGCCTAGGATAAGAGTTATCTCAGGCTGGGTCGCGTTATACATTCGACTTTATAGCAGAGCTTGTATATTAATCTATAAACGGGGTGATATGCGTTTGGTTACAGTTGAAACGGAAGTGCTTATTAAAGCACCAATAGAAATTTGTTTCGATTTCGCTAGAAATATTGAAGTACATACTCAAACTGTTTGGCAACATACGAAGGAGAGAGCAATCGAAGGAATTACGGAAAGCATGATCGGAGAAGGGGAAAGCGTAACATTTCAAGCGACTCATTTTTTTATTAGACAAAAGCTTACATCGCAGATCACAGCATATAGAAGACCTTATTATTTCATAGATGAAATGAGGAAGGGTGCATTTAAGAGCTTAAGACATGAACATATTTTTGAGGAACAAAACGGCATGACATTAATGAAGGATAGACTTGCGTTTGAAGCGCCATTTGGAATCATTGGGCGGATTACAGAAAGAATGATTTTGAAAAGATATATGAAGAGATTTTTGGAACATCGGAATTATCAATTAAAGCTGCGAATTACAGAAGAATATAAGAAAAATGAAGGCAAGATCAAACGGTAGGTCAATAGTGCTGGAAGAATTCATGTTTAACAAAGGGGGGATTAAATGAATCGCATTTTAGTAATAGGATCTGCCGGATCTGGAAAGTCTACGCTATCTCAACAGCTTAGTGAGCGATTACAACTCCCAATCATACATTTGGATAAGTACTATTGGAAACCAAACTGGATTGCAACCCCGGATGAGGAATGGGATCAATTTATTGCAGATGCAACCAGCCAGGAACAGTGGATTATGGATGGCAATTACTCAAGAACATTGGATTCGCGAATAAAACGGGCAGATGTAATTATTTTTTTAGATATGCCTAGATTGTTATGTATATACCGAATTATTAAACGAAGGATTAGATATCACGGAAAAACAAGACCGGATTTGAATGAAGAATGTCCTGAAAAACTTGACTGGGCATTTTTTATTTGGGTTTGGAACTATAAGAAAAGAAGTAGAATGAGAGTTATAAAAATGTTGGAATCAGTTAAGGGTCAAAAAGAAATTATAATTGTAAAGACAAGAAAACAAGTGAAAGAATTAATGAATCGAGTAAAGGTAACTGGTGGATTTCAAGGTGAATTATAAGGTGAGAGTGAAATGAATGTACAAGATTAATGTTGTAAATAGGTCGATAATAGTAGCTGTATTATTTTGTATAATAAGTGCATGCAGTAAAAATGAAAAACCATATGCTGTGAACGTGACAAATGATATTATAGTTAATTATAATGAAGAGGATTTCAAAAAGATTGAATATTTTGTTTCCAGCTTTAATGATGGCAAAGCAGATTACCTACTTGTAGTCCCTCCAATAATTGATGGCGGTTACTGGATTTATGACTTGTTTACAGATGGTAAAGAAATAAAGATAAGGATTGATTCATCAAGGGATTTTTATTCAGATCGTAAAAATCATGAGTTTACTTGCAAAGAAATTGCAATAAATGAAAAAACTGATGAAGGTAAGGGGAGAAGAATTTTAGAGGCAAATGGTTGTAAAGGAACTGATGCTATAGCGAAGCTTGAAGTATTAGTGCTTGAAGAAACTAAGTAACGATATTTTTTGGATTTAATCGTTGATGATCATGGAGCGGAATATCCCTCCTTGGTTTTAAGGAGTTTAATTATGGAAGTAGCTCAAACAACACACGACCCGGCCTAAGATAAGAGCTATCTAGGGCTGGGTTGTGTTGTAAATACGATATTTGATGGACTGAATTCAATAACAAAACGAGGTATATAATATGGATGATTTAAAGTATAGAGAGTCAATGGCTCAAATATTTCTAGTTAGACCGACGGTAGAATTAAGAGAAGCATATATAGAGTTTTTTCAAGATTGGCAAGAGTCTGGTGAAGATATGGTACCTTGGGTGATTTCTAAAGATCCAACAAATTATGAGGAAATGCTTGAATTTCTCTTTAAGAATGAAGATAAGCAAGATATTGCAGATGGATGGGTACCGAGCAGTACATTTTGGTTAGTGAATGAAGATCGAAAAGTCGTAGGCGCCGTCAATATAAGGCATGCATTAACTGAGAAACTCTTCAATAGTGGCGGACATATTGGATATGGAATACGCCCTTCCGAAAGAAAAAAAGGATACGCAACTAAATTATTGGCAATGGCACTTGAAAAAAGTAAAGAGATAGGAATCAGTAACGCTCTTGTAGTTTGTGATTATGTTAATGTTGCATCTAGAAAAACCATAATAAACAATGGTGGGGTGCAGGACAAAGACTTTATTGAGGAAGACGGAAACATTATAAACAGATTTTGGATAAAGCTTGCATAGAAGGGGTTTTGGAGAAAAGACCCGAAAAAAGAAAGTGGGATACTATTATGGAAGATCAATGGAGAATTTCTGAATATGATCCTTCTTGGCCCTTATTGTTTGAGGAAGTTGGAAAAAGATTAAGGGATTCGTTAAAAGAAATCGCCTTAAGAATTGATCATATTGGTTCAACTTCAGTTAATAGGTTAGCAGCAAAACCGATTATTGATATACAAATTTCAGTATCTAGTATAAATAATTTGCAAGAATATCAATCTAAAATTGAAGCAGTTGGATTTGTTTTTAGGGAAGAAAATCCTGATAGAACTAAAGGTTATTTTAGGGAAGTACCTGGCACTAGAAGAACACATATACATGTAAGGCAAGCAGGCAGTTATTCAGAACAACTATCACTACTATTTAGGGACTACTTAAGAACTCATCCTGAGGACTGTATAAGATATGAAAAAGAAAAATACAGATTAATGAACCTTTATAAGCAAGAAAGATCAAGATATGTAGAAGGTAAAGAACCGATTATATGGGATATTATTCAAAAGGCCCATCATTGGTCTCAGGAAATTGGATGGCAAGCCGGGCAATCAGATATATAAAAATTGAAGGATGAAAGAACGACGATAAACGAGAAATGCTATAAGGAAAGGTGAAATACTCGAGAGAAAAAAGGAGATCGTGAATTTGAGAAAAGTAGGGTACATCTCAGTATTACTCATTACTATACTAATGATTTCAGGTTGTTCCTCTACTAAGGAATTGTTTGTGGGAAATTGGGAAGCTCTCCAAGCGTCGCAAAAAGAAGGGACAAACGAAGAATTATCACATTATAACTACTGGGAGGTTAGGGACAAAGAAATTTCATTTTCAAATTATTATTTAACGAAAGAGAATGGAATAGAGACGAAAAAGTTTAATAATGAAAACAGGAAGAAATATGAATATACGTGGGATTCAAAAGCCGAAATAGTAATCAATAAGAAAGTGTACAAAGTAGAAATTAATAAAAATAAGTTAACTATTTCGAATAATAATATGGAAATACTATTTGAGAGAGTGGACTGAGGATAATGGGGTAACAAAAGGAGTCCTGACTTAATGAAAGTCGTAAGTGAATATTTGCCGAGAGATAAAGGTGATTTTGAAAGAGTTAATAAGTTGGCGGACTTAGATAAATCGATCATTGTATTATTAATCCCAAACTTAATCGAATGGTTACAAGACATAAATTGGCCTATTGCAATGAAGGTTTCAGGGTTATTACTAAAATACCCTAAAGAAACAATACCATATGTAAAACAAGTTCTAAGCACTAACGATGATATTTGGAAGGAATGGTGTTTGGTATACTTTGTTGAAAAATTACCGCAAGAGCTAAAAATAGATTTCATAAATGACTTAAAAAGAATATTATGCAGTCCAACAGCAGGCGAAAAACTTGAAGGAGTAAACGAAACAGCTGAAAGGATATTAAAATCAATTAATGCTCCTATAAATGATTAAGACTGAAATGAAAATAAAAAGAGGTGCTGCAGATGGCAAAGTCTTCTCGTGAAATGGTGGAGGAGTTTAAATCGTTTATTACTTTTGTAGAGGAACTTAGATCATTGGAAGAAGAATACTGGGATAAGCCCATTTCTGAAGGGAAGTGGAGTGTAAAAGATATTATAAGTCATATCATGTTATGGGATAGGTATTTTTATGATGAAGGAATTGGGAAGATTAAATTAGGAGAGTCAGTGACGGTAAAGCATTTGAATTTTGATGACTTTAATTTGAAGGCAAGGGAGTATGCCAAAACTCAAACCAGTGATGCAATAATTGAGCAGTTTCTAGCGCATAGGAACAAAATAATAGAGAATATTTCAGGATTAACCGAGGATGAATACTTGAAGGAATATAAGGATGGCGACAACAAGAAATTTTCAATAAGAGGTTACTTGAAAGGGTTTATCCCTCATGATAAGCATCATAAGAAGCAGATAGAAAAATATATAAAGTCACAAAAACAAGTGAAGGTAAAGTAATGAAGAAGAATTTAAACAGCTTTATAATAATTTTTTTATCACTTGGTTTAATAGTAATCGGTTTTAAATATATAGAATCCCAAAGTGCAAGAAAAGAGCTTCAAAGCACAATTGATAATTCATTTAGGCAACAATTAGGAAGTGTCCTTGGAAGTTTTAGTATGGAAGTAAATGATTATACGTATAGATCAATGATATCCACAGTGTCAAATGTATCTGCAATGTCGGAGCTGACTTCATACGGGAGGATTAATGACAATTTAGATATTAGTTTAAATTATTTGTATATATCATTAAGAGAAGAGAAGTCTAAAGATTTAGTTTTATTACGAGCAGACCAACTAAGAGAAATATTCCATTTATTGGTACAGGATCCTTCTAGTCAAGAAGCAACGGACAAAATAATTGAAATAACGAAAGAAGTATTTTTTGAAAATACGCAAGAATAGCTATTGTAGGGGGATAACTCCATGAAGCTAAGAAAAGGATTATTAACGGCTTGGATCATTCTACAAGTATTTTTACTATTTTTAAACATTCGTGTTCTTATATTTATATCTGTTAACATGGAAGGCCTTAGGGAAATCAATGAATTGGGACGATGGTTATTTTTTTGGATTGTATTCAGTGTTATATGGGTGATAGGCTCATTAAGAATTTTTAAATGGTATAAGCTCGGGAAGTTTCATATTGAAATTATAGATAAGAATATAGCTGGAAATAACCAAATGAAAAAACTGCCTACATTACATCTGGATAGATTATTATTGCGTCCCTTTAGATTGGAAGATGCCAAAGTAGTTCAGCAATTAGCGGGAGATAGGTACATTGCTGAAATGACACTAAATATTCCTCACCCATATGAGGATGGCGTTGCAGAGAAATGGATAGAAACACATAACAAAAACTTTAATGAAGACCGATTACTTGAATTAGCAATCGTGCATAAAGAGGATAACTATTTCATTGGCGCAATAAGTATAGGAATTAATAAAAATTATAATCATGGGGAGCTTGCTTATTGGGTCGGTAAAAAGTACATGAATAATGGTTATTGTACTGAGGCTGCTAAAGGAATTGTAAAATATGCATTTGAGGAAATGAAGTTAAATCGTATATTTTCACGACATTTAGGGAGAAACCCTGCTTCAGGAAAGGTTATGAAAAAAATAGGTATGCAATACGAAGGTCTGTTAAGGCAGCATGTTATAAAATGGGAACAACATGAAGATCTTTTGTATTATGGTCTTTTGAGGGAAGAATATTTTCAGACTACAAGCAATTGATAAAAATCTAGTCGTATTGGAGGCCCCTAGGATGGCACCGGATATAACCATTCGAGTAGCGGTAGAATTTGATGCAGTACAATTACAAAAACTGAATTGTGAATTTAATGGACCAGAATTAACATCTGTAGATGAAATACAAGAAAGCATAAAGACCTCGAACGAAGTAATAGCAGTAGCATTAAAGAATGAGGTTTATGTTGGGTTTATTTGTGCCCAGTATTTTAAGTCGTTTTGTTATCGCAATTTACAAGGGGAAATAACGGAAGTATATGTTAGAGAAGCTTTCCGGGGGAGAGGAATAGCTGCTAGGTTAATTTCCTTCGTTGAGAAAGAGCTTCATAATCGGGGAGTAAGAGACATGAAAGTTTTAACAGGCGGTGATAATCACGAAGCAATAAAGACTTATTCACGGTCCCAATATGTGAAAGATGATGATTTAGTATTTTATAAAACATCTTGGTAGAATAGTTGAAGGGGGCATAATCATGGGATCAAGAATAATGCATGCGGTTATTGCTAATAGAATTGCTGAGACTTTGTCGATAGAAGATGGAACTGCATTTCTATTGGGAAGCATTGCTCCAGATGCTGTTTCACCAAAAGAGCTTTCTCACTTCTTTAAAGGGGAAGTGCATGATTATACAAGGTCCATTGATTATAAGGGTTTTTTAAATAAATATAGCTCACATAAAGAGAGCTATTACGTATTGGGTTACTTTACACATTTGATTGCTGATGATCTGTGGCTGAGAGGCTTTAATCTTCCTTGGCTTAAAAATAGAATGGAAGCTAATAAAGATTTATATGCTTTATATCATAACGATTTTCGACTGCTTAATAGTAAATTATTAGAATACTATGGATGTAAAGATAAATTGAAAAATATGTTTAGTTCTCATCGTGGCATTTTGGATTTGCAAGAGGTTAGTTCGAAAGATGTTGAGCAATTCCTTCCTTATGTATTAGGTGATATGGAGTATGATAAGGGAGTTCTGGATGAAAAACTTAATGTTTTTACGTTTGATCAGATAATTGGTTATATAGAGACATCCGTTGACTTGGGGATGATGAAATTAAAACTATAGTTTCTTTTAAGTAATATTAATAAGAGATGAGGTGTTTGCTATTAATTTCATTAATTTCGATGGCAGAACGTTCGTATCCATTCAGAATACAGAGAATGGGGAGGTTTCGAGTGAAACGTTATTTCATTATAAACAACGAGATCGCATTGTTTGGGCTGACTATTCAGGCGGAGGAATAGTGATTGGCCACTTAGTTGGAACGGTAGATGATAATGGTGTATTGAATATGAGCTATCATCATATTAACGAACATGGGGAATTAATGACCGGATTATGCAAATCGACTCCAGAGATATTAGAGGATGGCCTTATCAGAATGCATGAACAATGGCAATGGACATGTAAAGACCATTCTAGAGGGCATTCAATAATTGAAGAGATTAAGAGTTGATCGTTAAAAATATTGCTCGTAACGAAATCAAAGCAGCAATATTTGAATAAGTAAAGGGAATTGTCTATACTCTTATTGATAATAATAATCAATATCATAATTAGATATCAATTGATATACAAAGGAGGGAAACGATTTGAAGCTGCAAATGAATACCCATAACCTAGGATGTTTATTTAATAAACTAGATCATGTTTCGTTGTCATCACCTCAACTTGAGCAATATCATCAGAAATATTCGCTTCCGCTGCAAAGCGGGAAAGGGCATGTACAACGAATTCGTTTGCGCAATGGGATGGAAATGAATTGGTTTGACGCGAAGTTTGATGAAACGATTAAATTAGATGTAGGTGTTCAATATCCACATTTGGAAATCTCCTATACGCTAAGAGGGCAAGGCAACTGGAAGAAGGCTGGCCAAGCAAGAAGCTATGATTTGTCCACGGGTATTTCTACGCTGCTCTACGTTCGCAATGAAAACGTTCATGCAGAGCTTTCCCCTTATGAGCGAATGCTTCATATGGAGCTTCGAATCGATATTAGGCATTTGAATGAGCTGCTTCCTGAATTGGCGCGCATGTCGAATGAAACGTTCTTCTGCAGACAAGTAGCAGGGTCTCCTCATATTTCTTTAATTGTGGAGCAAATGAAAGAATGTCCATACAGCGGTGTTCTTCAGAAGCTCTATTTGGAAGGAAAAGCGTTTGAACTGCTAGCTTATCATTTGGATGGAGCGGCGAGGGAAAAGTTAAAAGCCGAGGCAATATCAAAGCTAAAAGCCGGCGATATTCAAAGTCTGCATGAAGCCAAAAATTTTCTGTCTCATATGTGGCAGCAGCCTCCCAGTCTGCTCGAGCTTGCCAGAATGGTTGGCCTGAACGACTACAAGCTCAAGCTTGGGTTCAAGGAATTGTTCGGCACGACTGTCTTTGGCTATGTACGGGGCTTGAGAATGCATGAAGCTCGAAAAATGCTAGAGCAAGGAGAAGGCAATGTGAGCGAAGTCGCCAGCATAGTTGGCTATCACAATTTAAGCCATTTTGCTAATTTATTTCGTAAAACTTATGGCTATAATCCAAGCGAGGTTGAAAAGGGTTATTTTCACAAGTAAGTTAATTTGAAAAATCAAATAATCCGTTAAGCGTTAAGGATAATCCGTTTGTTGGCAGATAATCTTTTCGTATTCGTTGATAATGAATGGTAATCTCTTGAAATCTCGCCAGAGTAATCTCGGGCTGAGAAATTAGGGATTACGATCAAAAAGGTCAATGCTGCGAAAGGAGATAGATGCAAGGATGGTACGAGTAAGATTCGGCATTTTTTTTAGTGTATTTGTTGCAATGGTTGGCTTGATGATTATCGCTCCTGTTATGCCTCCACTAATACGTGAATTGGGGCTAAGTGAAACTCATTCTGGCTTAATTATTTCTTTGGGCTCTGTTGCGATGGCCATAATGGCTCCAGTGTGGGGGAGATGGAGTGATTTAAAAGGAAGAAAGTTTATTGTTTTAATAGGATTCTTAGGAATGTTTGTCAGTTATGTTCTTTTCACTCTTACGATGTATGCTGGATTATCGAAGCTTATTAGTGGCGGACTACTGCTTGTATTGTTAATTGCTGCTCGCAGTTTGGTCGGTTTGTGCATTCCAGCCGTTCCAGCTTCGGCACAGGCATATATGGCTGACGTTACAGATGAAAAAGGCAGATCAGCAGGAATGGCATTAATTGGTGCGGCTAATGGAATGGGGCTTGTGCTTGGTCCTGCGATTGCCGGTGGATTTGCACTTATCGGACTTATCTGGCCGCTTTATATCGGTGCAATATTACCTCTTGTTGCATTTGTCGTTGTGCTAATGCTCATTCCCAATCAAAAGCCAGTTATTCACGAAAAGCCACCGAAGGTAAACCCGTTTCAAAAAGGGCTGCGCCTTTACTTGTTTGCAGGATTCGCAACCATGCTTAGCATTGTTTCTTTGCAAGTAATAGGAGGTTTTTATTTTCAAGACCAGCTGGCTTTAACTACGAAGGAAACTGCACGAATGATTTCTCTAGGGCTAATGTTCAGTGGAGTGGCGATGATTGTTACACAAGGGGTACAAATGAAAAAGCATTGGCAGCCAAAGTCTGTCATTGTAGCAGGATCTTTACTTGTGATGATCAGTATGGCGCTTTTTTTATTAGTAGTTAACTTAGTTGCTTTTTATGCTGCTTTCTTCATGTTCGGTATTGGAGCGGGCCTCATGATGCCTGGCTTTATGGCAGGCTCCTCCCTTTCTGTTGCTCGTGAGCAGCAAGGAGGCGTGGCCGGTCTTGTGGCTTCGGTGCAGGGCATTTCTGCCGTAATCGCTCCCATTTTAAGCACAAGTCTTTATCAACGGGATAAGCATCTTCCAATTCTTTTTGTAGCAGCTGTTGTGTTTATTATGATGGTCACTTTATTATCAGTGAAAAAGAAAGCGGCCGCGAGCTTGTCAGCATAGCCTCATATAATAAAGGAACATGAAAAACACTGTACCCAATTATGAGGTGCGGTGTGTTTGTTTTTGTAAACCTATTGCGAATAGTTCTCAAATCGAATATAATAATGATAATCATTATCAGTTAAGTTGATAAGTACATAGGGGGCACATGGAGAAAATGTTAAAAAAATATATGGCAGTCGTTATCGTATTTGCGTTTATTTTAACGGGGTGTATGGAGAAAACAGATAATTCGCCAAAGGAACAAAACAATAATGATAATTCTTCTGGAAATCAAACCATTGAAATCGAAGATGGCTATGGTACACAAACCTTTGATGGTGTTAAGTCTCGGGTGGTTACGCTAGAATGGAGCGTCACGGAGGAAATGCTTATTACAGGCGTTCAGCCTGTTGGCGTCGCAGACATAGAAAACTTCAATAAATGGGTAACGATTGACGCAGAGCTATCCAAAGATGTCGTTGATGTAGGCGGCCGGATTGAACCGAATTTGGAAGTTATTTCGCAATTGAACCCTGATGTGATTATCGGGATAAAAGGGCGTCATGAAAAAATAAAAGCCGAGCTCGAGAAAATCGCTCCTGTCATTATGTATGACAATGCAACAGCAGAAGCGCAAGCTGATCTGTACGCTCATATGATGAAAACGTTAAAACAGACAGCTAAGCTGGTGGGCAAAGAGAAAGAAGCGGATGCAGCAATTCAGCGGCTGGAGGGCCAGTATGCAGAAGCTAAAAAAGCAATTGAAGACGCTAAATTAACAACAAATGAATTTGTGTTTACTCAGGCGTTTTCCGTTAATCAGGCTCCCACATTCCGTATTTTTACAAAAAACTCAATTGTTAGCCATGTGCTTGAAAATTTAGGGCTGGTCAATAAAATTCTAGATGAGGCACAGTCGGCAAGCGGCCTTATTGAAACAAACGTTGAGGGCTTATCCAAATATCAAGAAGCGATGCTGCTTCATACGGTTCAAAAAGATGATCCTTTGTTCAACAATCTTGAAAATAATGCAGCATGGAAAGGCCTTTATTTCGTAAAAGAAAATGAAATGTATGATGTAGGCGCTGGTGTATGGACGTTTGGCAGCGTGCTATCGATGGAAACATTAGTTGAACATGTTAAGCAAGCGCTAGTGAAGTGAGTGCAATGAAAAAATCTTTATCTTTATTAGCAGGTTTTATTGTCCTTTTTGCAGTACTTGGAGC
Organism: Paenibacillus sp. IITD108; assembly: GCF_036541265.1. Lineage (NCBI taxonomy): Bacteria > Bacillati > Bacillota > Bacilli > Caryophanales > Paenibacillaceae > Paenibacillus > Paenibacillus sp. IITD108. The sequence continues at coordinate 42,764 of NZ_JAZHCT010000039.1, forward strand.
TATCCATGTAAGCCAAGGGCAAGCCTCGCATGGTTTAATCGCCTTTTGGCAAGAGGTTTGGCACGATGAGCAGCAAATGAACTTTTTGCTGTACAGCAGGCTTCCGCGATTTGTGATTGGCTGTTTAGCGGGAGCCGCGCTTGCTGTTGCTGGCATGCTGCTGCAATCCATGACTAGAAATCCGCTCGCAAGTGCGAGTACGCTGGGGATTCATGCAGGGGCTTATTTTTTCGTAGTGCTATTTACGATTTTTTTGCCTTCGATAAGCGGTAAATTTCCGATTCTGATCACAATGTCAGGCGGAATTGCAGCTGCCTTAATCGTAAGCTTTCTAGTTGGCAAATCACTGGATCCTGTCCGCATTGCGCTTACAGGGATGATTGTCACGATGTTATTTTCATCCTTTACCAGTGCGTTGCAATTGTTGTTCGAGAATGAAGTTTCCGGATTGTTTCTCTGGGGCTCGGGTACTTTGCTTCAGCTGGATTGGAGCGGGGTACAATTTGCATGGCCTTGGATTACGGGAGCTCTGTTGTTTGCTTTGTTAGTCAGCCGGCGTTTTGATATACTGCTGCTTGGTGATGAGGTAGCATCCGGGCTAGGGCAAAATGTCACACTTAGCAAGTCTCTAGGATGGCTTATTGCGATTTTGCTTGCAGCCGTAACCGTGTCCGCAGTAGGACCGATTGGATTTGTAGGAATCATTGCACCGCATCTGGTCAGGCTGATGGGGTTCCGGATGCATCGCACCATGATTATTGGAAATATCGTTGTAGGGGCAGCTTTGTTAATTGGTGCTGATATTTTGGTACGTATCGTTTCCACAACATCCGAGCTTCCGGTTGGAGCAATGACGGCAATTATCGGAGGTCCATGGCTTGTTTACTTGGCTTTTAAAATGGGCGTTTCAACACGTACAAAAGCAGGATCGCTGGATGGCCAAGTACGCATCCGATCATTAACTCGTTTTTATCCTGTTGTTATATTGTTTGTTCTTTTATTAGTCATTGTAAGCTTGTCGTTTGGAGGAACGCGTTTTACATCTTTAGCTGACTTGCCGCAGCAATTGATGCATAACCGTTATGTATGGGATTTCCGGGTACCGCGTGTAATAGTCAGCTTTATTATTGGCATGATGATGGCGATGAGTGGATTGATCCTGCAAAATGTATTGCGCAATCCGCTGGCAGACTCTTCTGTGCTTGGTATTACGTCGGGCGCGAATGTGATGGCGATGCTGTTTTTGCTTGTATTTCCGCAAGCTCCGTTTATATTTGTACCGATTGGCGCATTAATTGGTGCATTTGTGACGATGATCATTGTGCTGAGTATTAGTGCAAAAAGCGGATTTCAACCGATGATTTTGTTGTTAATGGGTATAGCCTTTTCGGCAGTTGGTGCTGCGCTTATTCAGATTTTCATTGTGAAATCCAACTTACACGCATCTCAGGCGCTGACTTGGCTGGCAGGCAGCACTTATGGCACAAGCTGGCATCATATGTGGATCGTAATCGGTACTTTCCTTCTTATTCTTCCCATTGTGCTTTACTTTGCCAGAGCAATCGATGTTTTATCCTTTGGAGATGAAGTGTCCACAGGCGTTGGTGTCAATACGCGAAAGTCGCGGCTGCTCATTATTATTTTAGTTGTTGCATTGTCAGCTATCAGCGTCTCCGTAGTTGGAGCAATCGGGTTTATTGGTCTGCTCGCTCCTCATATTGCAAGACAGCTGGTTGGTCCCAAAATGCTGCGACTGCTGCCGCTGACGCTTTGTGTCGGAGGAATTTTATTAATTAGTGCAGATTTCTTTGGTCGGGTAATCTTAGCGCCGAAGGAGATACCTGCAGGAATTATTGTTTCTTTAATCGGTGCACCATACTTGCTTTATTTATTGAAGAAAACGAATAAGATAAGTACAAAATAAAGAAGATAGAGCTGTTTCGTATGTCATTAAGATGATATATGGAACGGCTCTTCCATTTTTAAGGGAAATTTAATAGAATTGGTAGTAAATAGCTGTTGTTCTATCCGGCGGATATAGATAAGGAGGCTAATAATGAAATACATTCTAGAGCCTTACGTAAAAGATTTACAACTTTCAGGTGAATTGGAGAACAATATCCGATTATTCTTTTTATCCCATAATGACCTCGAAACCCTCAATCATACAATTACAGTGGCAAATGAGGCTGAGCGTGTAGCCAGGCTATACGGTGCAGACCCACACAAGGCTAAACAGGCCGGTTTACTGCATGATGTTAGCAATGTCATTCCTGCTAGTGAAATGTTAGCAGTTGCTAAACAACTTTCAATTGAATTATTGGATGATGAGTACAAATACGGACGAATAGTACATCAGAAATTATCAAAAGCAATGGCTGTGGAAATATTTAAAATTCATGACGAGGAAATATTAGACGCTATCGAATGTCATACAACGTTAAAACCGAAATCAAGTCTGCTTGATAAAGTGCTATTTATCTCGGATAAGATATCGTGGGAACTGCAGGGTGATCATCAATATCTGATAGATATCAGAGAAAAGGTCAACGATCATAAACTTGATGAGGGAATCTTGACATACTTAAATCATATTTGGGAACAGAGAGATAAGATGAAATTAGTTCATCCATGGTTGATAAAGGCAAGAGAAGAACTGCTGAATTTGAAATTGTAACAAGGAGAGCTTAAAGATGAGGATAACCTACAAGGACAGTATGGACATTAAAGCCGAGGATCTTTCAAAAGTATTTCTGGCTTCAGGGATTAAGAGACCTTATGAGGATCTAGAACGATTACAACGAATGATTAACAATGCTGACATCATAATTACAGCATGGGAAGATGAAAAATTAATTGGAATAGCACGTGCGGTAACTGATTACGCATACTGTTGTTATTTATCTAAAAGAGGGAAATAACAATTGACCAGACATTACGAGGGGTAAATTTTCTGGAAGTTAAAGTAATAACAGAAACATAATATTTCACTTTCGATCGTATACAAGTTTATAGGAGACTGGAGGGAAAACATGTTAAACATGAATAATATCTATCTCATTTCCGACATACCTGGTTATTCTCCTCAAATTAGCCGGTTGCTGTCGATGATGAATTATGCAAGGTTTACAACATTAGAAGCCGTTAAAAATTTAACTATAGATCAACTGGATTTTTTACTAGATGAAGAGAGTAATTCCATTGGCGCTTTGCTGCTGCATTTTGCGGCGGTAGAATATGCATATCAGTTGCAAACCTTTGAATTAAGAGAGTTAAATGATAAAGAAATATCCATTTGGGGTGCAGCTTTGGAGCTTGGTGAAAAAGGACGAAAAGAAATTAGAGGAAATGATCTGAAATATTATATGGATAAATGAAGTCAGAAATCGAACTTTCGAATTATTTAAATCGGTTAATGATGATTGGCTATATAAACAGGAAGAGTTCTGGTATAAAAAACAAGCAAATTATTACTTTATGTGGTTTCATGTTTTCGAAGATGAAATTAATCATAGGGGTCAAATTAGAATGATAAGAAAAAGATTGGAGATAATCGATTAGCCGAGTGTTTGCTGCACTCGGCTTCTTTATAAAGATAAACTATTTCTAAAAAGCTAAGCGTGGAAAGTGAAGTGACGAAGTGAAAGGGTATTATTTATTAGTTGCTCTAGTATTAGCATCATTAGTTATACAGAGCTGTTCAGGGGCTGATAATAAACAACGAATAGCTGCTGTAAAGAAAGGGGAATTATGAAAAAAAAGATAATCTTGATAGGTATTAGTGTGATTGTTTTAATAGTAATTATCACTAATGCCAGCATTCCAGGGGAAAAGAAGTACATCAATTGGTTACTTGAAGAACATTCCATTTCTTGTACAAATACGTATATACTTAGTGATTGTAAGTTAATAGATGACAATCAAAAAATTGACCGCTTATCAAGGAATGTAACAATTGTTGGAATATACACTACAATTTCAGATACGTTTCGAGATCAGGATGGAAATATAATAGTAATAAACTCTTTAGGGATAATGAATAAGTTCTATAATAGATGAATTGAACCATTTGAAAGGAGCTTTACCAGCTATAAGCTTGTTTTTCGTTTCAATAACTGCACGGAGGGATAGTTGATGTCGAAAAAATTAACAGGGCAATATGGGATTATGTTATATGTAAAAGATTTTAGAAGTATCGAGTTCTTAATATTAGAGCGATAAATGAAAAATAAAATTTTGACATTAGTAATAATGCTGCCCCTCTTAATAGTAACAATTATTTCGGCTGCGAAGATATTTGCTTCTTATAATTTTGAAAAAGAAATGAAGAATATTGCGTTTAATCAAGTAAGACTTTTTATGTCGCAATCAGAAGTGGAGAAACTGTACGGCTTGGGCAAAGATTTAACACCAGGATGTTTTGGCTGTGAGTTGAATTTTATATACCCAGATATTTATTTATCGGGAAGATACTCAGATACCTACGATAGAATGAAGGGAGTTAACATTGATCATAATAAAAGCCCTAAAATAAAGAGAATGGAAACAGCAAATCAATCGAATAAAATATTTAATATTAGAGTTGGAGATACATTTGAAAAGGCTGAACAAATTTTAAGATCGAAAGGATTTCAAAAAATTAAATCAGGTACTTTTAAAAAGAAAAATTATAGGGTTGAAATATTTGACGATGCAGAAATTAATGATTCGAATACCGCCAAACATGAAACGGATGACGGAATAATTAAAAGCATGGCAGTTAGTTATGATGTAGAGAAGGATAATTTAATACAATACTAAGCAAAGAATAGGCTTGATTAGTGAGACCGCATTAGGAAGGTGATGATTTGCTCTATCATATTAGCGAGAATTCGAATATTGAACAATTTATGCCAAGAAAATCTGATACGAGACCGGATTTGCCTCCTATTGTTTGGCGTTAAATGAAAAACGCTTGGTCAATTATTTGTTTCCAAGAGAATGTCCAAGAATTATTTTTACCAAGGGCCCAGAGGTCAGTGAAGAGGATCAAAGAGTGTTTTTTGGGCATACAACTTCACAAACAATTATAACCGTTGAAAGCTCTTGGTATGAGCGGATAAGGGAGATAACATTATTCAAATATTCATTTGAACAAAGTCATTTTCAATTAATTGATGAGATCGCAGGTTATTATATTTCGGAGGAGATAATAAAACCTGTTAACGTTGAACCTGTAAACAATTTAATTGATCAAATACTATCATACGGAGTTGAATTAAGGTTTACGCCCAATCTACACCCCTTAAGAAATGCATTATTAGAATCTTCGATTAATGATTTTTCCATAATTAGATTTAGAAATGCAGAAAAGTAGACGGGAATCGGGATTCGGGATACCTTTCAACAGAGGGGATGATAACTATGTTTTATGTTAATGCAAGAGCTATTATTGAACGG